>DRJH01000453.1 GCA_011052285.1 Gammaproteobacteria bacterium | reverse complement strand
TGGGACAAAAGATGAATACGCTGAATAGTTACAAAAAATGTTAGTAAGTCAGATCCGGTCATCCTGTAGTGGCTACCTCATACTTGCCACGTGGGTCCGCGGTGATAGGGTAACCCCTGAATGATACTAATGGCGCGGTACAATTGTTCCGCCACTACCAGCCGAGCGATCGGATGGGCAAGTGTTAGTGATGATAACGACCAGATTTCTCGTGCTTTATGCAATACGGTGGTGCCCAGTCCCTCCGGGCCACCGATCAGTATCAGCGGTTGTTGCCCGGATGCCAGCCAATGACGCAGCTGTTCTGCGAGTTTCTCCGTGCTGATCTGTTTGCCAGTACGTTCCAGGGCAACACAATAGGCCGCTGTGGGGATTGCTTGCAGTAACTGCGCCGATTCACGTTTTATGACGGCCTTGATATCGGCTTTTTTGCCACGTTTTTGCAGAGGTATGGGTTGTAATGCCAGTTGGCAGAATGTCGGCATACGAGCCGCATAGTGAGCAAAGCCCTGATCGATCCATGCTGGCATGCGATCACCCATGGCAAGAATATGTATTTTCACGGTTGCTCAGGTCAGGGCTGAGGTTTGCTGGCGTTGTTTTTCTATCATTGGTCGCAAGTCTTCATCCCAGAGTTTTTCCAGGTCATAAAAATCGCGGGTCTGTTGTTGCATGAGATGTACGATGACCTCACCATAGTCGAGCAGGACCCATTCACCCTGGGTTTCCCCTTCCGTTCCCAGGGGCCGCTCCCCAAGGTCGCGCAAGTCATCGGTAACCTGGCGCGTCATGGCCCGGACATGGCGATCGGTATTGCCACTGGCAATGACCATGAACGTGGCCATGTCAGATAATTCGTGAATATCCAGAACCCGAATATCGTCCCCCTTGACCTCCTCCAGTGACGTGACCACGGCATTTTTGATTGCAACCTCGTTTATCATATAGACTTCCTGTAGTAGAAAAACCTCCGACCGATGTTCAAAGAGGTGGTATAACACCCCCATTGTACTTCATTCCAGCCTCCTAGCCCCTGTTGCTGTTACCTCGGGAGCCTGCTCTGAAACAGGTTTTTCAGGTGGTCCACTGCCTATGGCATTACATCCATAAAGCCGGTGTTGCTGGATGTAATCCCAGACTGCGGGGCAAAGCATTGATGACACATCCTTGCCAGTGGTTATGCCAGCGCGGATAAAGGTGGACGAAATATCAGGGGAAGGGACTTCCACAGCCAATAATCCCCCCGTATTTTGTTGTTTGAGTTGTTCCCGGTTGATTGCGGTAAAGCCCTCTGTAAGCAATGTGGGTGTCGGTGTGCTCCGCCGACTCATAACGGCCAGATGCGTCAGTTTTGACAGCGCCTTATGTTGATGCCAGTCGGATAAGCCGGCAAAAGTATCGGCACCGATGATCAGTACCAGATGATGCTGCGGATAACGTTGCCTCAGGTTGCGCAGGGTGGTCGTCGTATAGGAAGGACCGGTTCTGCGGTATTCACACAAATCAAGATAAAACTCGTGATACTCGGTCAACGCCAGCTGTAGCATCTGCAGACGCTGTTCGGAATCAGCACCTGTGGCAGGTTTCAATGGGGGGCGCACTGCTGGAATGATATGCAGACGATCCAGCTGCAGGCGTTTCGATACTACTCGGGCTGTGCATAAATGGCCCTGGTGTATGGGATCAAAGGTGCCTCCGAATACGCCCAGCAATGGAGCCCCGGCTTTCATTTACTCACGTATCGTGCCGTCACCGAAGACCACATATTTTTGTGAAGTCAATCCTTCCAGTCCGACCGGGCCGCGAGCATGTAATTTGGCGGTGCTGATGCCTATTTCGGCACCCAGGCCGTATTCAAAACCGTCGGCAAAGCGGATTGAAGCATTGACCATTACGGAACTTGAATCGACTTCGGTGATAAAACGTCGGGCGTTGGAAAAATCACGGGTTACGATTGCGTCGGTATGGGCAGAGCCGTAGTGATTGATGTGATCGATCGCCTGGGTTAGATCGGCCACTACCCGGATAGACAAAATAGGTGCCAGATATTCAGCATACCAGTCCTCCTCGCAGGCAGTTGTGATATCCGCAAGATGCGAGCAGGTCAGCGGACAGCCACGTAGCTCGACACCCGCAGTTTGCAGGCGCTCTGCGATCTGAGGCAGTAGTTCGGTGGCGCGGCTTTGAGCCACTAGCAGCGTTTCGAGTGCGTTGCAAACACCGTAGCGCTGAGTTTTGGCATTAACGACAATATTCAAAGCTTGTTCAGTATCCGCACTGTCATCGATATAGACATGACAAACACCATCCAGATGTTTAATGACGGGAATCTGTGACTCCGCACTGACCCGGCGAATCAGTCCTTTGCCACCACGCGGAATAACGATATCAATGGATTCTGGCATCTGCAACAAGGCACCGACCGCAGCCCGGTCGGTAGTTTCCAGGACCTGCACACTGTGTTTGGGTAGGCCCGCTGCAGCCAGGCCCTGCTGGATACAACTGGCAATGGCCTGGTTGGAATGAAAGGCTTCCGAACCCCCGCGCAGCACGGTGGCATTGGCTGATTTTAAGCACAGTCCGGCTGCGTCTATCGTGACATTGGGGCGGGATTCATAGATGATCATCACCACGCCCAGGGGGACCCGCATTTTGCCGACCTGAATACCGGAGGGGCGATATTGCAAATCGGTGATACTGCCCACCGGGTCCGCCAGCGTGGCAATCTGGCGCAAGCCCTTGGCCATGGTTGCAATCCCGTGTTCTCCCAGGGTCAGTCGGTCAAGCATGGCCGCTGTCAGGCCATGATCTCGGGCGGCTACCAGGTCCTGGTGATTGGCGCTCTCTATTTTATCCAGATTAGAAATTAAAGCCTCAGCAGTGGCCAGCAGGGCCGTATTTCTCTTCCCGGTTGAGCTAGCCGCGAGTTGCCTGGAAGCAGTACGGGCCTGTTTCCCCAGTTTTGTGCAATAGGTGTTGATATCGTTCATTGGCTCAGCTACCTGCAATGTCATGTTCAAAGGCTCCTGGTCCATTAGCGGCTCCCGGCAGCCTGTCTGATAACTGAGAGTCTACTGTGGAAAAGCCGTCTTTGGCTAGGAGGCTGTCCGAGAATAGCGAGCCTACTGCGGATAAGCGGGCTTCGGTCCGATTTTCCTCTGATTCTCGTTAAATACAACCAGCATTCGCCTCAAATCATGGCAAAATCGACCTCAAATCCGCTTTCCCTCGCTACGACCGCCATGGATGGCGCAAGTACCGTGAATGGCACAAGT
>DRJH01000452.1 GCA_011052285.1 Gammaproteobacteria bacterium | reverse complement strand
GATACTGCTCGGCAGATTCTCTTATGAACTTGTAATAGGCAGATTCGATCATTTTAGTCATTATTTTTGTTCCATGATAAATTGAATCGAACGCCCTCATCCGGGTTACGTTCCGGGTCCAGGGAAAGAGTCATACCTTCTTTGCTCAATACCCTTCTTGAAATGTACAGCCCCAAACCTCTTCCACGCGGCTTGCGGGAAAATCCCTGTTCGAAGATAGCTTCAAGATCCCGCTTGTGGATTGGCGGACCGTTGTTCTCGATGTGATAAACACCGTTTGTGTAATCCAGTGAAATCATGCGCTCACCCGGCTTGTCCTTGAGCCAGAATATGAAGTTGTCAATGAGATTCACGAAAACAGGGTAGATAGTGGAGGGGTAGCTCTGCACAGTGCTATCCAGAAACTCCTGCGTAGCGTCAAGGTGGATATGGTGTCTTTCAAGGCGCACACTAAAAAGTGCGCGAACGTAGTGGACGATCTCCTTGCCCCGGATGTCGATTTGTTTTCGGTACAGTCGCCGTTGCAACGGTGTAAAAAGGTTCAGATGAGCATCCAGGTGGTCGAAATTCGCCCGAATCTCCTGGTAGATGGGAAGTAGATCGTCATTTGCCCGCGCCCAGGAGCGAAGCTCCCTTAATTGGCTACGGATCATCTTGATCGCGGCCACAAATTCGTGGTTTATAACTGCCACAGCAAGGCCCAGTTGAACCAGTTCTTCATCCGTGTCAGCCTGCTCTCTCAACGATTGAATCTCGGTTTCCATAGCTTCTGTCATGTCAAGCTGGTTGATTTCCATACGTTGCTCAAGCCCCTCCGTAATACCTGCCAACAACTCACGAACACTGCCCAACTTTTCAGTGTTCCTCAAAGCTACGGCATCAATACGCTGTTCATACGTTGAACGAACTTCCTCAATTTCCTGAGGCTGGAGGTCACTGAGGTCTTTGTGAGCAAGGTCATCTTTGACCTCTTCAATCGCGTCACGCAACTCTTTCAAGGCAGAACGAGCCGTATTGACCGCAGCTTTTTTCGTATCGCCGGTAGTTTTTTGCAGAGCTGTTGCCTCTGTTCGCATCTGGGCATTCTGTTTATCCGCAATATTTTGAATAAGTTCCTGAAGGCGACGACGTTGGTCGATATAGATTTTTGCCTGTGCCGCCATGGAACCCAGTGTTTCACCAACTTCTTTGACAAAAGGAGTAAAGATCTCTTCTTCCAGCCTTACCTGTTCCATCTTATACGCCTCCCAATCTCTCGTGAGCTTTTTGGTCAGACCAACCCCACGGGGTCGAGCGATAGTATAAGTTGCTTGCAACTCCGCGAGTTTTTGATTTGCTTCACGTTCAGCATCCAATAGTTCGGCAGAGGCATCATCCGGATCGCTCATTTCAGAGGCGATTTTCATCCTGTTCCGTACGTGTTGCCGAAGCGCCGCTATTTCGGTTTCCGGGATGGACTCTTGCGTTTTGGAGAAGAAGACATCAAGAGCATTGGTTAGTTTATTTCGTTTCGTGGTCGTTTGCTGATCTCGCTTTCGACGAGCCCGCTCCAGCCGGTCCATTTCGTCTTTGCGTTCCTGAAAATACCCTCCAAGCGGTGCCTCTTTACGAAAGAAATCGGCTGCCAGTTGAATAAAAAGATTCTCCAACACGCTCTTGAATTGTCTGTAGGCTTTGTCTTTCTGAAAACCTTCGCGCCCCGCTTTTTCTTGAAGTTTGGCGTTACTCTGTTTTGTAAGGCACACCGCGCCATAGATATCCCTGTATTTAAAAAAGTAGTATCCCATACCTTTATTGCGTCGCAGTTCAATGTCGAGCCAGTCAATGTCAGAGTTACCATAGGGCAGAATTCGGATGCGATCACGGTAAACATAAACTCCACCGATTTTTTCGAGCTTCTGATTTAATCTGACCCAGTCCTCAGGGTCAGCCATACTTTCACGTTGGACTCCTTGCAGATATCCAAACTCAACACGAAAAGGTCCACATGCTGTCTGCTTGCCTCCCCCATCCTTCCATGAAATGATGTGATCAGGGTATTCCTGATCATAAACGCGCACCATTCCCTTGAACTGGCCGTATTCATCAATCTCACCGCTGACAAATTGATCGGATAACGCCAAATCTTCTTTCGTAAAGAATTCACCTGGACCGATCAAGTCTTCAAATTGGCTATCCGTCGGCCAAAAACGAAATGCCGTCTCTACTGGCGGCGGACCATCCTCTGCAAAAGTTGAATTACAGAAACCGAGAAGACATTTGCTGAAGTCCTTATTTCTTCCGCCTTGTTCCGATCTGATGTCCGCTAAAATGGTCTCGTTCGCGGGTGCCACGTAAAAGTGGGTACCGCTCTTGTGATCGGCCAGCGAGAGACCGGCGACGGCTTGCTCGAAATCCTGCGGATCCATTTGGAAATCGGTAACGTCCGAAAGGATAGACTGAAGGTTGCACTGCGGAAATTTCTTCTGAAGCAGTTCGATATTCGCCGTGTTCTCTGTTAGCAGCTCGACAATATCCTGACTCGAGGGAAGATTGTCGGAGGAAATGCACTTGATTGGGATTTCAACATCGTCAAGATTCAAGGATGGTTGCTCGAACAGTCCCCAATGGACATAGCACATGACGAGCTTGTCATCTCTTGCGGACCGAGT
>DRJH01000451.1 GCA_011052285.1 Gammaproteobacteria bacterium | reverse complement strand
TAGCTTGGATTCAACAAGCTATCAATAATCCTATTCGGACAGAATTTCAATCGGATGGCAGAATTCGAAAATGGGCAAAAATAGAAGAGACAAATTAGAAGAGACAAATAAATTTTTGCGGGTAATTTTACTTGAATATGGAGAAGTTCACCTGTTCCCAGACGATAGAACAGTTCCTGGCTTGTCATCAGCACGCATTCACGTTCTTTGGCAACCGGGTGCCCAAAAATATTAGAGTCGATCATCTCAAATCAGCCGTATTGAAACGCCTGACCGGCCAAGCTCCGGTCTTTAATCCCAAATACCTGGACTTCGCCCAGGATCACTGGGATTATCCTGACTATTTGGCCGCATTGATCGAAGGAGAAACCCTTGAACGTCAGCAGCGCAGTATCGTGCGACGGATCCGCCAGGCCCGTTTCCCGGTCGTTAAAACCCTGGAGTCCTGCCAGTGGATCTGGCCCAAAAAGCTCAACCGGCTGCAGGTGCAGCAACTGTTCCGATTGCCGTTTATCAAAGAGCAAGGCAATGTGATCTTCCTTGGAGGTGTCGGACTGGGCAAGACCCATCTGGCGACAGCTTTGGGCTACGAAGCCTGCCTGCAGGGCTATTCGGTACTGTTTACTACGGCTGTAGCAGCGATCAATACACTGACGGCGGCACAGCAAACGGGACAACTACAAACCACGCTCAACAAGTATCTGCGCCCGACACTAATGGTAATGGACGAGATTAGCTACCTGCCGATCGATAAAACCGGTGCGGATTTATTGTTCCAGATCATGAGTCAGCGTTATGAGCGGGGCTCGATTGTACTGACCTCGAATCGGGCCTTTAAAAGCTGGCCACAAATCTTCAATGACGATACCACACGCACTTCAGCACTGCTGGATCGGCTCTTGCACCATGCCCGAACCGTCGTCACGGAGAAAGATAAGAAAAGGATTTTTTTGTTTTACTTCTGTGTGGTTCGTGTATTCGGTGGTAGAAACGATTTTAAGAGGCACTTGATAAATTGTTGCAACATGGCTCAAATATGATAAGCTTAGTCCATAGACTAAGTCATATAGATAGCGAGGCATTGCAATGAAAGTCGTCAACATCCATGAAGCAAAAACGCATTTTTCCAGATTAGTGGGGCGCGCCCATGTGGGAGAGGAAATTATTATAGCGAAAGCCGGTAAGCCCTATGCCCGCTTGGTGCCGCTGTCTGACAGGATGGAGAAGCGTATGCCCGGCATTGCAAAGGGAGCGGTTACAGATGCTTTTTTTGAGTCCCTTCCCGAAGATGAGTTGGCAAGGTGGGAGTCCTGATGTTACTGGATACACATATCTTTCTGTGGTGGCTCTTTGGAGATTCCAGGCTGCCGAGTAAGATAATGCGATACATCGAAGACAGGGATCATGATGTGTTTGTCAGTGCTGCCTCGGTGTGGGAAATTACCACAAAATACCGGCTTGGAAAGCTTCCCCAGGCGGAGAAGGTGGCAAAACATGTCCCTGCATGGATCGAGCGAGCCAGGTTTCAAGGCATGGCCATTACAGCAGAGCATGCGCAATTTGCCGGGTCGTGGAATATGGCACACCGGGATCCCTTTGATCGAATGCTCGCGGCGCAAGCCAAACTGGAACATATGCCGTTGGCAACCGTAGATAAGGCATTATCTCACTTTCCTGTTGAAATCATAGGGTAATTGACATTACCTTGCGGTTAATTGGGTCGGACTCGAATTAATTTCAGTTTTCATGTACAGTGTTGTTGTTGATGGTTAGCACTAAAGGCACAGGCGATTAACCACGGAACACATGGAGAAAAAGATAAGGAAAGGATTTTAGGTTTTACGTTGTTAAATGTTGAACTCATCCATAGCGATTGGACCACGGTTCTTGTGAATGCCGAAGAAGGTGAGCATTTCCGTACAGGCTACATGGATCCAATGCAGAGAACCTTGCGCACGAACACCGCTTTCATCTGCATGCCTAATACCCACTTTTTGCAGTAACTTCTTGATCGAGTCTTCGTAATTGGAAAGCTTGTCGTAGCATGTTTCCACCGCATGAAACAAGGTGCCCTGGCTCACCTTTTGCCCAAAGATATCCGCCATCAATTGAACGGTGCGCGCCGCCGGCAACAGCATCTGCTGATTCAGATAGACCAGCAGGGCATTGAAGCGTGGGCCATACTGGGTATGGGCGTTTACGCCTTCAGGGAAATCCGCTTTGCTGCGGTTGCCACAGCCGGGGCAGCACTTGATTTGGGCGCGATACTCGGTGACTTCAATGCGGGGCTCGGGAATCTCAAAGACCTGCCTGCGTTCATAGTCCAGCACAGGGGCCTGCGTCAGGTCGGTTGAACAATCACACGATGTCACGGCAATCTCAATGAGGTGGTCGGGATGCTCCACCGGTTCGAGCCTGTTTGGCATTTTGCCCAAAAATGTCGATGCTATACAGAAAATGTCACCGCCAGCACTCAGAACCAGGCACTTAATGCGTTGATGTTTCTCTACAGCCATGTATTGACTAAACCGTTTGCGGAGCTTGATAACATCACCCGGGCCAAGCGGTCGAAGCGGTTGCCGGTGGTATTAACTCGTTCCGAGGTAACGAAACTGCTGGACAAACTTGAACGACTGAAAGTTATTTATGGTCTGTTGTTGATCACCAGCCAGCGGCTGTGGCCCCCATGGGGATACTGCAATCGAAGTTTCATGGTCTGCTCGTTATTGAGTAGACATTTTGTGATCCGGATGCGCAACTGGTTTGAGGACAGATATTCAATACGGGGTCGTAAATAACTGGTAGCAAACATGGTGTTTTGATACCAGCGGTTGCTTCGATCTGAACCGGCATCGAGTTGTAACTGAATACCAGTTGTCGGGAATGGACCGCCGTAGATATCGATACTGCCAAGTTCAGTACAGTCGACGTCCATAGCTGTGGAGTGAATACTGAGTCGTTCAATCCGGATGGTCGGGTCACTGGCCACTGTGACCAGGCTATCCCCTATGCTACGACTGGCGGTATTGTTGGTTTCGTTCAATTCAGTAATTCGGTTATTTCCATCAATCACAACCGATATTCGCCGAGTATCCTCCTCGCGGTCATACCGCAATGTGCCGGGAGTCCAGCTTCGGCAAGAACCTCCGACGAACAGAATCCTCCGGTGTTGGCCGGCAGCCAATGCCCGGATCTGTCGATGTTGACGGGGGGTCCAGTTGCAGATACGGTTTCGAATCTGCGATACACGGACATCCAGTTCGGAGCTAGCAGCCACCAGACCACCTTCATTGGCAACATCAACAACCAGGGATGGCGCACGACCATTATTGCGTGCCACCCCAACAATCCGTACGGTCAGGTCGGGTTTTCTCTGGTCATCAATACCCTCCTGGGCGATCGGGTGATGAAAGGTGAAGGATTGGGAGAAGCGGTCAGCTACGCTGCCGGCAGCATCGAGCAAAACGAGGTTTACAGTACCCCAACGATCCCGATTTCGTGCTTCTTGAATGGATAATGGGCAGACATAATGCAAGGTCTGGTTCCAACCTGGTCGGGCCAGGGTATACCCATCCCCGGCATCAGGGCGACATTCCAAAAGTACGCGCCGCGTTGTATGCAGGGGATCGGGCGCAACCACGTCTGCAGCTGAAATGCCCAAACGGCCTGGTAGTGCGCCGTCGAGAGAGTAACGGACCAGGATATGTTCTGCACCATGTGCCGGGTAGTGGCTGAAACCGAGTATTTCAGAGGGACGATGCGCAGGCAAACTGCGTGTTGTATAGAGGTGTTTGGTCAGCGAGTTGTCGCGGGTCGGACTTTCCGGATAGACGATACCCCCATCACCGGTATTAATGGTAGCATGAACTTTGATAATATTGCCACGCAACGTTGCCGGCAAGTCGACTGCAATACGGCCTGCAGTCGCAGATTCAGCAACACGCACAACGCCCCGCACAATACTACCGGGGAGCAAGGGGTGGGGTACGATTGTTCCAGGCGCAGCATCTCGACCTTGCGGAACCAGTGCATTGCCACTACGAGCTTCAGAAGAATACACAGACCAGGTGAACTGCCCGGCAGGCAACGGTCTGTCATGCCAAGAGACCCAGTCTACAAAAATGCCCGTTCTATCACTGTTCATGACGATATTGCGCACCATCAAATCCGGCCCCAAACTGCTGTTTAGTGGAACCGACACCTGGCTTGCTGCCGTTTCCTCCCGAATCGGTGTACCCAAAGGGCCTGCTGGCGGGCCATCATCCAGGGTATGCACCTGACTGAGATCCACCTGTGGGCCCAACAATGATTTGCCATCCCGAGTTGTAACCGGCTTGCCCCGCAGTTTCGCACCAAATAGACCGGGTAATTGCCTGGCGGGTAACGGACCTGCCACGGAGGATATCGTCTGGGTAATGCAGTGGGTATTGTTATGTTCATTGCTTTCGGCAATCTGATTGCCAGAGTCCAAACGAACACACCAGTTGTAGGTTCCGATAGTAAGATTCGCTGGCAAGCGGATGGAGACAAATCTTGACTGTTTGATCCCATTAGCAAGAATAGTGTTGCCGGGTATTCGGCGAAGTACTAACTTCCTGGGGTTCGATACAGTGGCCGCTGATTGCAGATTTCCGGTGGCTTTTTTTGACACCAGGAAGATCTCCATAGCAAAGGTGGCTGTCGTTCTTCCCTGCCCCCGATTCTGCCCTAGATTTTGATATTCCACCTTAAAACTTTGCTGCTCTCCCTTGCCGGAACGGACCGGCGGAATCAGTGCCAATGTACCCGTCAGATCCACCGCTGCCGCTAATCGGGTATTGGCAGCGGCCGGTACGGTCACCTGTGTGTTTGCAGTATGCGAGATACAGGTATTGACACGTCGACTGCTCAGATTTTGATTGCCCGCCGAACAGCTCAGACGATAGGCACCATGCGGCAGAGGGGTGCCGGTAACACGATATTGCAAGGTATTGGCCGATTGTGAAGACAAGGCTAAACCCAGCGCTGGTCGTATACTACAGGCAACTTTTCCGGGGCGGAAGTGCTCACCACTGACCCGAAGGATACTGCCCTGCTGCAGGCAAGCGGGCAGCGAGAGTTGTTTGACCCGGGGCCCGGCCACTGTGGGTACGGTTGGGGTAAAAGCAACAGGCTTCTGAGTCTGATTCGTCGGCACGGCTACACTCTGGCGCTTGCCACAGTATTGCCGGTACTGTTTCAGGTATTGTTGTTGATATGATTTCTTGGCCTGCCGATAACGGTTGCAGAACTGCTGGATTTGTACCGAGCCTGGAGGCTGGGCAGCAGGTAAATGAGTCAGCGTCTGACTGGCCTGTGTTGGCAAGATGATGAGTAGGCTGAGTACGGCTGACCAGCAACATTGGGGATAAATATTCATTTTTAAGCTCTTATCAGAAATTCAGATGGGCAATTATAATCGATCGACTGTGACAATTGCTGAGTCGAACAAACCCGATGAATCGTTCACTATTATTGCTATGATATTCTTGAGCCACTTGCACACTCGTGAAAACCGTTATAGAACTCTGGCACTGCCCCACGGCGAGAATCGCCAAAGGCTTCAACCCCAGCGGGACCGGAGCGAACACAATGGGCTCCATCGTCAAGCACTGGAAGTTTGCGTTAGTAGCAAGCGGGTCAGGCATGACAACTGGGTGTTTGTACATCATTTGCTTATTCTTATTCAGATAAACTTATTTTCCAAAATTTATCATGCTCAGAAAAGAGTTTGCAGAAATAACGCGTGCAAAACCGGGTGGATTATTGAGCAGCAGTTGATCGCCTGTGATTAGTATCGCCTGTTTTGTTGTGGCAAGTAACATCCACAGATGCTGATCATTTTCATCCGGCGCCTGGCTATTCACCGCTACCTGTTCCCGAAAGATGGCATTGGCAGCCAGATCTTCCAGAATCGTGTCTATGCCCACTGTTGAAAGCTTGTGAAGATTCTGTATTTTCGGACGTAGTAATACCTGCCTGTATTCTTTCAGCAACTCAACAGAGAGCAGAAATGGGAAGTCAGCCCGAAGCATGCCATCGACAATGACGCATGGCGGCGAAAGATGATTCTCTGTAATTAAACCACTTACCAGTATATTGGTGTCGACTACGACGGGAGGTGGATTCACGTACGGCGAGATGCCTGCGTTTCCTGAACGGCTATAGTCATGGCTTCTTCAGCACTCAGACCGCTGTTTTCCCTAGCCATGGCAACATAACTGCGCGCGGTCTTTTTCGTTTTGATACCGTAATAGTCCAGACTGCTTTCTATGATTTCACGAATGGATTTGTGTTCCCGTGCAGCTGCCTCCTTTAAAGCAAGGTGCCGCTCATCAGTAAGGCTAATTGTTAGTCGTCCCATGCCAGTCTCCTACATTGTCACCATGGCACCATAACACCAATATCGTAAATACTCAAGTTTCCTGTATGATGCAAACTCGATTAATCTGAAATGTATTTTTTCCCGTGCGGCAGTATTCATGAATAGTCCGGGATAGGTTGTTCTGAATATCAGAACAACCTATTGTTATTTGGTCAGTGAGATAAACACCTCGGGCAGCTTCTCAGGCAGACGATCCACATGATCGATAATGGTGTACTGACTGCCAAAGATATCGGCAGGTTCGCCATCGGTGAGAATCAGCATCAGCTTTTTATCGGCCTGCTGCGATTTCAGATAATGCGCGGCATGCCGCATCGCCGCTCCCATGCGGGTGGAATAACTCGGCTCAATCGAGGCCAGACGTGATTTCACTTCATCACCCCAGTTCTCTGTAAAACCTTTGATATGATAAAAACGCACATCGTGACGGGTATTGGAATTGAAACCGGAAATAGCGAACGGGTCGCCCACCTGAATCGGCATTGGATGCAGCGCAATCAGAGTTTTACTCAAGCCGGGAAAACGTTTACAGATCAACCAATCAATACGCGAATCTTCAAAGACTTCCACCGCCACGCGCTGGAACGGGCTCCAGTTATCCACTACCATTTTCTCAGACCAGCGCCTGTGCCCGGCCATATGCGCCAGCATAGCGCGATAACGATCAATACCGGCCACGCCGCGATCATCATCATACACATCCGGCAAACGAATGCCGACATGATCATAATACGGCATGGGTTTGCGCAACTCATCAAAAATCAGCGAATACGGCACCAGATAATCCGCGTCCTGCCACAGGCCGCGCAAATAGGCATCGAGCTTGCGCTCATTATCCACCAGCAAAGTGCCGTGGCGTTCGCGCTACATCACGGCAACCGCATCGGGTGACTGCAAACAAAAATAATCCACCTGACGGCTCAGGTGAGTGTTACCTGAATTCGTATAAGTAAGTGCATAACCTCTGAATGTAGTTAGGCATATACTCTGAAGTAAACAAGACTCAGGGTACAATGCCAGGCTACGAAACCAAAAGCAGAGGCTGCAAATGAGCTATAAACACCTGAGTCTTGAGGAAAAACATTATCAGAAATAGACAAGGATCTTGCAGTGTCGGAGAAGCGGTTATCGCTCACGCCCAATGGCAACATCCGCTAGCAGTTGAAAACTCCCTATAGGGATGGCGCCACCCATGTCATCTTCGAGCCGTTGGACTTCAGCAGAACCTGCTC
>DRJH01000450.1 GCA_011052285.1 Gammaproteobacteria bacterium | reverse complement strand
CGTGTCGTTATTGCCGACAATCGATTTGTTATGCCCGGATGCCGCGTTGAGGGGGGCTTTGTCGGTGATCATGATCGCGCGACGGGAATGCCGGTGCCCGTCCATATCTCGGCGCGGGCCGAGGATTTGGAAAGTTTATTATCCGGCCTGATGGAAACCTGTCAGCTCCTTGTTGAGAGCGATTATGATTCTGTGCTTGTGGCCACGCTGATAGCCTTTGGATTTGTTTTTATCCATCCGTTCGAAGATGGCAATGGCCGTATCCATCGCTATTTATTTCATCATGTATTGGTGGAAAAGGGTTTTGTTCCCAAA
Organism: Gammaproteobacteria bacterium; assembly: GCA_011052285.1. Lineage (GTDB taxonomy): Bacteria > Pseudomonadota > Gammaproteobacteria > Arenicellales > DRJH01 > DRJH01. The sequence goes on along the minus strand of DRJH01000450.1, from coordinate 4,221 downwards.
GGTCTGGTGTTTCCAGTTTCTGCCGTCATTCTGGAGCGCATTGATGATTACAGACAAACGCTGGAACATTACTCAAAGCCCAGACTTGATTTCATTGAATGGCGACCGACCGACAAAGGGAATGTCGAAATATTGAACGAGACAATCAATCTGTATCGATATTTTGATGCCACCCGGCAGGCTGAGTTTTTCTTTGAATGTGTAGAAGAAACCGTGAATAAAACCTTGCCTGATGAAGTGAGTTATCTGAAAAAGCACGATCTCATCAATGATTTCATCAAAAACTATATCGATATGCCGGATAAAACCGTTGATCTGTTGATCCGCTTTTTAGGGCAGAATAACGGCACGCTTTCTATACGCGCGCGTGATAAAGAATTCAGAAAACTCACTGAAGATGAAGTGCAGGCCATTGAGCGTAAATATGAAGAAGTCTTTCGTAACGATGAGTAAGGAGACATTTTGAATGGAACATTTAGACAGAATCTCACCCTCAAAGTTTATGAGAGAGCTTCGGCCTGAATGCTACTCAGATACTGAAGATCACGTAGCGTACTTGCTGGATGCGCCAACTCTGGAATACCATCTGGACTCGATTACACAGCGCAACCAGACACATGAGTTCGAAATATTCTGCCGGAAACTCTGTGAGCGTACGATTTGTCCAAATCTACGACCGCAGACAGGGCCTGAAGGCGGCGGAGACAGCAAGGCGGATACTGAAACTTATCCCGTTTCTGATGAAATTGCGGCCATAACATATATCGGCGAAGCCAACGCAGGGCGCGAAAGATGGGCCTTTGCATTCAGTGCAAAAAAGAGGATTGCAGCGGATGCAGCGAGTCGCGTAGAATGAACAGGGAATGGGGCCTCTTTTTGTGAATAATCAGTGACTTAGAAATAATGATGATAACACAAGAGGCGCCTCATTCGCATTTATCTATATGATTTATAAAGAAAAGATGGTCGCCAGGGCAACAGACTATAGGCTTAATCAATACCATAATCAGTAATAATTATGAGTCACCTTCCTGCTGATTATTTTAAAAAGCCAATCAAAAACGGTGAAACTTCAGTTTCAGAAATTTGCTCAAATAATTTGAACAGGAAAGTCAATCTCACGCTGGATTCTCTGCAGGTACTCGACGCCATTGCCCGTCGTGGTAGTTTTGCTGCTGCCGCAGAAGAGTTGTATCGGGTTCCATCCTCGGTGACCTATGCGATCCGTAAACTCGAAGAAGGTCTTAAGGTCACATTGTTTGATCGTCGGGGTCACCGCGCCCATCTTACCGCTGCTGGTGAGGCACTATTACGAGATGGACGGGATCTGCTGTCGATTGCCGATGGAGTACAGCGCAATGTACGTCGTATCGCCACGGGCTGGGAGGTCGAGCTGCGTATTGCCGTAGGTGATTTGATGCCCTATGACAAAGTGTTGGCCTTGTGCGAAAAATTCTATCAGACTGCACCTGGGGCTCGTTTGCGACTATCCGCAGAAGTATTGGGTGGTACCTGGGATGCGCTGGTTTCGGGGCGTGCTGATTTGGTCATCGGTGCCCCCGGCGGAGGTCCATCCTCGGGAGGTTACGCAGTACAAAAACTGGGTGAGGTCGAAATGGTATTTGTGGTAGCCGCTGGGCATCCGCTGGCGGATGCCGCCGAGCCATTGTCAGATGATGTAATCCGCCGTCACCGTGCCGTTGCCGCTGCAGACAGCTCCCGTGGACTACCGCCACGGACCGTCGGCCTGTTGCCCGGGCAGAGTGTACTCACCGTTCCGGATCTGGCCACCAAGCGCGAAGCACAGAAACGTGCCCTTGGTGTTGGGCATTTACCCAGGCACATGATCCGGCGTGAACTTGCTGCCGGCCAGTTGCTCATCAAGGCCACGGAAAATGGTCATAACAGCCATTTTCCACTTTACTATGTTTGGCGCAACCATCATCAGGGCAAGGCACTGGCCTGGTTCCGCCAGCAATTATGCGATAATCCGCAGCCGATTAATTGGTTCGATGATGCTGCTCACACTCGTTGCAGCTCCTAAACCGATATGAAATAAACACAGCCCCGGTGAATAGTGCAATCATCTGCAGTTATGTAGTCTGCTAAGAGCCCCCACACCGCCATGAAAAAGGAGTAAGTAAATGTGGCGAAATCCACAGCTACCATGAGCAACATGCCACCCATCAACCGAGTGGGAGCCGAGCTGATTTCGGCTACTGATCTCAGTTATGCCCGCGGTGGCCGCATAATTTTGCAGCAGGTAGATATCAGCTTGTGCCGTGGAGAAATTGTCACCCTGATTGGTCCCAACGGTGCCGGCAAATCAACCCTGGTGAGAATTCTGTTGGGTCTTTGTCAGGCAGATAGCGGGCAGCTTACCCGCCAGCGGGCACTGCGTACCGGCTATGTGCCTCAAATGCTGAAAATGGACCCCGGTATGCCGATCACGGTCCAACGATTTGTTGATTTGTCACCATATCAACGTGATATGGCCGTGATCGATGCCCTGGCCCTGGCCGGTGTTGCTGATCTGGTCCGGTATTCCATGCATCATTTGTCGGGTGGTGAACTGCGCCGTGTACTACTGGCCAGGGCTTTGGTTGGTAACCCCGATCTGTTGATCCTGGATGAGCCTGCGGCCGGTGTCGATATCACCGGGCAGCAGGAAATCTATAGTATGATCAAAGCTTTTCACCAACAATATCAGACCGGCGTACTGCTGGTTTCGCACGATTTACACCTGGTGATGGCAGCCACCGATCGTGTGGTCTGTCTCAATCAACATGTTTGCTGTCAGGGTAGTCCGGACGCCGTACGCGACAATGCGGCCTATTTGGAGTTGTTTAACGCTGGTGAACTGGCTGTGTATACGCACCACCACGACCATCGGCACGGCATTGATGGTCGGGTGGTTCACAAAGGCTGAGTTCATGTTCGATCTTTTTGTCGCGAAAATCCTACTCGCAGGCGTCATGACTGCTGTACTGGCCGGTGCCCTGGGCAGCATTCTGGTGTGGCGACGCATGGCTTATTTTGGAACCGCACAAGCCCATGCTGCCCTACTCGGAGTGGCGCTGGCGCTGTATCTTGGTGTGGATGTCAGACTCGGCATTGTGTTGGTGTCGTTACTGGTCGGCCTGTTGATGTGGCAGTTGCAGCAGCGCTCTGATCTATCCACCGACACCCAGTTGGGTATTCTGGCCCACGGCACTCTGGCGCTGGGCTTGGTGCTACTCTACGGCTCTGGTCTGCGTATCAACCTCGATGCCTATCTTTTCGGAGACATCCTGGCTATCAGCGATCGCGACGTCGTTATTATCGCTGTTGGCGGTGGCCTAACGCTGTTACTGCTGTGGCGCTTCTGGTCAGCACTGCTGGCAGTCACCATCGACTATGAACTGGCCAAGGTCGAAGGTTTTCCGGTGGTCGGAACCGAGCTGCTGTATTTGTTATTGCTGAGTAGCATGGTGGCGTTGTCGATCCAGTTGATCGGAGCACTGTTAATTGTTTCACTGCTGATTATTCCGGTAGCAACGGCACGACGCCTGGCGACTTCTCCGGAACAAATGGTCATCGGCGGTGCACTACTTGGTTCTCTGGCAGTTGTCATCGGTGTCTTTGTTTCTCTGCGTAGTGATATTCCCACCGGCCCGGTTATTGTGGTCGTCAGTACTCTGCTATTTATACTTTCACGGCTCTTGCCGGCTCGTGGTGACTGATGTCTACCCCATTAGGCCATTCCCTGCTGGGCCTGATTTCCGGTCAGCTGGTGCCACCGGCGACAGCCACCGTGCAACGTCAATGGCTGATACTGAGTGTGGTCGCAGGTAATGCCGCCGATCTGGATTTCCTGCCCGGCTTGTTGAGTGGTGATCTCAATCGCTACCACCATCAGGCCAGTCATTCCCTTTTGGCAGCATTATTGGTGGGGATATTGGTGTGGCGATTACTGGCTCACCGCTACGCTCAGGCCGGCCGTGCCGGTCTATTAACCACATTGGCTTATTGCAGTCATCTGTTGGCAGATTACCTAACTGCTGATTATCGCCCACCCTTAGGTATTCCACTTTTTTGGCCTTTCTCCCCGGACTATTTTCTGTCACCCTACATCCTTCTCGACGGCGTCAAACACGGCATGCCGGGGGATTCCAGCCTGACCAGCCTGTTACAGATTCTGTCTTGGCAGAACTTGCAGCTGTTATTGATGGAGACTGCATT
>DRJH01000449.1 GCA_011052285.1 Gammaproteobacteria bacterium | reverse complement strand
TAGTGCAAAGGAAGTTCCCGTAGCATCGGTTCAGTCCGTATCGACTTCCCCTGAAAGTCCTGTCGATGAGGGCACAGTGGACACCTCGGATGCGGCCAATGATGAAATTTCTGATGATGAATTCGATGCGCTACTGGACCAGTTGCCCGGCCTTAGGGGTGGTGATATGAAGTCGCAGGAGACCGTAGAGGCGGCGCATGCGACACATGATCAGACCAGATCAGATAAGGAGCTTGGTGACCTGCTCCGCAATGTTGCTGACCCACCGCAGGCATCGGTTATCCCGGCTAGCCCACAACCGGCAGAAGGGGCTGCCGATACCGTGATGCCTACGGACCACCAAGAGAAGAAACAAAGAGCGGTAGCACTCGCATCCGCGCATCCAGCAGAAGTCGCAGATAGCACCATACGGGTCGATACCAAAGGTCTGGATGATATTATGAACATGGTGGGTGAGCTGGTTTTGGCGCGCAATAGACTGTCAACACTGGATGCTGATTTGGGCAATGAGCATCTGACTCAGGCTGTCAACAATCTCAGCCTGGTGGCCAGTGATCTGCAAACGCTGGTTATGAAAACTCGCATGCAACCGATCAAAAAAGCTTTTGGCCGTTTCCCGCGGGTCGTTCGCGATCTGGCACGTATCCTCAATAAAGAGGTGCTGCTGGAGATGGAGGGTGAAGATACCGCTCTGGACAAGACCCTGGTTGACGCGCTGGCTGATCCGCTGGTGCATCTGGTCAGGAATTCAGTTGATCATGGTATCGAAATGCCAGCACAGCGGGCTGCCGCCGGCAAGCCAAGATGTGGCCGGGTTCGTCTCATGGCATCACAGAAAGGGGATCATATTCAAGTGGGCGTCGCCGATGATGGTGTCGGCCTGGATGCGGAGAAATTGCGCAAAAAAGCCCTTGATAAGGGGTTAATCAGTGTAGAGGCAGCTGCTCGAATGAGTCGTGAGGAGTGTTTCAACCTGATTTTTATGCCTGGATTTACCACCATGGATGTGGCCTCAAATGTGTCTGGAAGAGGGGTCGGTATGGATGTGGTTAAAACCCGGATCGGTCAGTTCAATGGCTCGGTATCGATTGAGTCTGAACTTGGGGCCGGCACGGTAATTTATATCAAGGTGCCATTGACTCTGGCGATTATGCCGACCCTAATGGTCAAGGTGGCGGGCCATATATTTGCTATTCCGTTGCTGAGTATTCTGGAAATTCTTGAATATGATGAAACCCGTACCAAGCGGGTCGACGGACAAAAAGTATTTATTTTGCAGGATAAGGTGGTGCCGGTTTATTCGTTACGGGACTGGTTGACTACCAATTCCCTCGCTCCACCATCGCAGCAGGCACATCTCGTGCTGGTAAGTCTTGGTTCGGCACGATATGGTTTGATTGTTGATGATCTGGTGGGTCAGGAAGAGGTTGTCATTAAGCCTTTGGGTAAATTATTGCATGGAACCCCGGGGCTGGTTGGGGCCACCATTACCGGGGATGGTGAAATTGCCCTGATTCTCGACATCCTGGGTTTGATTACCCATTATGCTTCGCTGAGCAATATACAGGTGGCATGATGCGACCGATTCGAGTGTTGGTGGTTGATGATAGTGCCTTCATGCGCCATGGAATCACTCGAATGCTGCAAGAGGATACTGACATCCGGGTTGTTGGTGAAGCAGAAAATGGTACACAGGCGATTGCCCAGGTTCGTACACTACGACCCGATGTGGTCACTATGGATGTTGAAATGCCCGGGATTGGGGGTATTGAATCCGTTAAACGGATTATGGCGGAACACCCTTTACCTATTTTGATGTTTTCCTCTCAGACCCAAGCTGGTGCGATTTCGACAATTCACTCACTGGCGGCCGGTGCAACAGATTTTTTGGCCAAGGAAAGTAACGGTGACATTTCCGGAGCTGGCGCCATATTGCGTGCCAAGGTTCACATGCTTGCAAAAAGTCAGGTTTCGCGAGCTGTGCTACTACCCACTACGATCGCACCTTCTGCTCGAACCAGCAGTCAGAGTGGTCGTGTTGTTCCCTCACTGGTGCTGATCGGTGCGTCGACCGGAGGCCCAAAAGTGCTGCAAGAGATGTTGGTGCAATTGCCGGCAACCATCCCTTACCCCATTATTGTGGTACAGCATATGCCGGCGCAGTTTACCCAGGCCTTCGCACAACGCCTTGATCAGTTATCGCAGCCTGTAGTGAAGGAAGCGGCTGAGGGTGATATTGCTGTTCCCGGGCATATCTACATTGCCCCTGGTGGGCAGCAGATCACTGTGCAACGACGGGGCAGACAATACTTGATTCATGTGAGCGCATCAAGGCCGGATGAGCTGTATAAACCGTGCATAGATCAATGTTTTAGTAGTCTGGCTACAACAGCTTGTGAGTTCGTGTTGGCAATTGTCCTAACCGGTATGGGTAGTGATGGTGCAGTGGGTGCTAAAAGTTTGTTTCAAAAAGGGGCTGATGTCTGGACACAAAGTCCAGCAAGCTGTGTGGTAGCTGGCATGCCTAATGCCGTACATGCAACCGGTATTGATGCTCATACCCTTTCTCCCGCAGAGATAGTGAGCGGCTTGCAACAAGGATCAAAATCGGTTGGCAAGTGGGCATGACCGATGAATATGCTGGCGATTGCAAACCAAAAAGGTGGGGTGGGCAAGACCACAACCACGGTTACTCTGGCTGGTTTGTTAGCATCGAGTGGTCAGCGTATATTGCTGGTGGATACGGATCCGCAAGGCTCTTTAACCAGTTATTTCGGTTTTGAACCCGAGCAACTACGGTATTCTGTCTATAGTTTTTTTGAGGAATCGCAGTCCAGGATAAAACTACCGGTGCAGCAGGTCGTGCAAAAGACCCGCTTCGACAATATTGATCTATTGCCTGCGGTCCCTGCTATGGCGACTCTGGATCGCCAGTTGATCAATCGCCCTGGTATGGGTTTGGTGCTATCACAAGCGATCTCTCCCCTGGTTCGAAGCTACGACCGTGTTCTGTTCGATTGTGCTCCGGCATTAGGCGTGCTGTTAATCAATGCTCTGGGGGCGAGTCGGGAGTTGGTTATTCCCGTTCAGACCGAACACCTGGCGATTAAAGGTTTGGAACGAATGCTCAAAACGTTGGCCATGGTCAACCGAGTCCGCAAACAGCCGCTGCCGTATGTAGTATTACCGACTTTTTACGATAGCAAGATATGGGCTTGTGTCGAAGCTTTACAATCATTGCAGCAACGGCATGCCGATCGACTGGCGCCCAAGCCGGTTCCTTTTGACCCTCAGCTTAAGGAGGCGAGTCGAAAAAATACTCCCTTATCGTTGCTGAATTCTGATGCTGACAGTATAGATGCCTACAAGGCACTTCTTACGGTGTTGCAGCGACCAGAAGACTTACCAGCTACCAGGCCGACCAGGATTTCGAACAATGGTCAGCGCCAATAGTTACCCGGAAAGAAGGATGTATGGCACTATGGCATGAAACTTGCGTATATTAAGCTACGCTACGTCGCTAAGGGCTGGTTTTGGAGTGGTGGTGGTCACCGGGCTGTGGGTGGTCCGTAACGATATATAGACAGGATCTGTAAGATGACGACGAAAGCAGTTACCGAATTGGCAGCAACCGAGCAATGGGTAACCTTATGTATTGACAATGATGTCTATGGGATTGGTGTTGGCCAGGTGCAGGAGGTGCTGAATGTCCCTAAAATCACTCCCGTTCCGGGAGCCCCTGATTATGTTATAGGAATTGTCAACCTGCGTGGTAATATCGTGACGGTGCTGGATGCTCGAAAGCGATTCGGACTGATGCCAAAGCAGTATGATCAAGATTCGCAAATCATTATATTGCGGATTGAGGAACAAGCGGTTGGTATTTTGGTGGATAGTGTATCAGAGGTAGTTGAACTTCCTATAGATAGCATTGAACAGGCCCCTGAGACGGGACCTAACAGCTCTAAGAAGCATATTCGGGGCGTTTACAGTGCCGATGGAAATCTGATTATATTGATTAACACCCAAGGTCTTGTGAGGTAGGAAATATCGCTGGCTGCCACAGGCTACCTGGTATAAATATGACTGATTAGAACAATGGAATCCACAATAAAGAGACTGACAAGCAACAAGGTGCCCGCAGTTCTGCCAACGGTAGACGGACGTCAGCGACGGGCCAGAACCTCGCAGAAGTTGGGTCGCAATAAGCAGCGCAGGCACTTGTTGAAGCGCAACAGCAGTAAAGGACGACACGTGGATTCGTATTGTTAGTCGGCTCAGGAGCCTCAGCAATGGCAGGAGGAAAAGAACGATGCATAGTATTGAATGGTTTTTGGTCATCAGCATCACAGCACTGATTGTGGCGCTGTACTGCCTGTTTGCCCTGTTATCGATTCGATTGCGTAAGAAAATAAATACTGAGTCGACCACAAGTCACGATGAACTGGGCAAGCTGGAGCAAAGAATTGATCAGTTGCAGCTCAGGTTGATTTCCCTTCAGTCTGATCGTTCGCAGTCGCTACCGATAACCAGGCAATTGGCGGAGCTTGAGGAGCGTATCGATGAATTGGATCTTCGTGGTGGCAGTGGTGAAGTCAGTTACAAGCTGGCGTCACGGTTAGTAAAGCGTGGTATTGCCGTCGATGAGTTAGTTAAGACCTGCGGTATGACCAGGGGTGAAGCAGAGTTGTTGCACTTTATGAGACGAGCTTGAAGGATCGTGTTGCCAAATTGTTCTACGAACTACCGGGTTTTGGGTAGGGCCAGATAGAAAGCTGCTGTGAACTATATCGCTATATTGGGGATATTAATATTTTGGCATGAATCTTGTAGCTTATTTTGGGTAACAAACCTAGAGCGTCAAAATATTATCACTATGCCGAATGGATAGAAGAATGACTATGGCCTCCCGTGTAATCGATGTTGATCCACAAAATGATCCGCTGTATCCCGGTATCAGCAGTAGAACTGGTGCTGGCAGTCGGCAGGATCCGCAGCGTTCATCAGCATTGGCTCGAGTGTTGCAGATTATTGGTGTCTTGCAGACAACGTTGGATGTTTGTCGATTGCTTGAACTGTTTTCCAGCGAAGTGGGTAAATCCATACCTCATCATGGCTTGACCTATCGAAATGATGAAGAAAATATTGATTTGGCACTTGGTACTAAAGCAACCCATTCTCTAAGTTACCGCTTGGTGGTGGTTGGTAAACCAGTTGGGCAAGTCCGTTTCTATCGTGAAACACTGTTTCAGGAAACGGAGATACGGGAGCTTGAGTATTTGCTATGCAGTCTGGTTTATCCGTTGCAAAATGCCCTGATGTACGGTAGAGCGCTACGTGCTTCCCACCTGGACCCACTGACGGGCATCAATAACCGTAGTGGGATGAAGGATGTGATGGAACGTGAGATCCGTCTTTGTAGCCGTCATCAGCAGCCTTTGACGCTGATGATGCTGGATATCGATTTCTTCAAATCCATCAATGACCATTTCGGACATCAATTTGGTGATGAGGTTCTCAAGTTGGTGACCCAGGCCATCGTATTTTGTGTGCGTACCAGTGATTTGGTGGCTCGTTACGGTGGTGAAGAATTTGTGGTGGCGCTGCCCAATACCAGTATCGACGGCGCCATGATGTTAGCCGAGCGTATCCGTCTGGCCGTATGGGAGCAGACGTACAGTCCTGCTTTGACTTCTTCAAATATTTCGACAAACCGTGTGTCGATTAGCATTGGAGTCACAGAATATCAGCCTGGTGATAGTATGGAAGAACTCATCGATCACGCAGACAAAGCCCTGTATCAGGCTAAGGCACAAGGCAGAAACCGGGTCGTACTTGACGATTCGAAGGCTGACTGAAACGTTGATTAAATCTGCTTTCCCTCGCTACGGCTCCTATTCTCGGACAGCCTCCTGGCTGGCAGCGGTGGTTCTTTGTGGCTGATTCCGTAGGCAAAGGCAATAACCTCTGCAATAGCCAGATAAAGAGTCGACGGAATTTCGTCACCAAGTTCGACTTTCGACAATAAACCGGCGAGTTCACGGTCTTCATGTAGTGGAATTTTGTGTTCCTTGGCGATACGCAAGATATTCTCGGCCACCAGTCCCCCACCTTTGGCGGTGACCCGGGGCGCTCCCTCTCCCGTATATTCGAGTGCCACAGCCAGCGCAGGCGGCTTATTGACGATAGGTTCATTCATGTGGAAAGATCAATCAGGCGTTGTTGTGTGGTGGTAGGTGACGGCGTAGGTCTGGGTGGTATTCCGCGCAAAGCCTGTACACGCGGCGCGATGAAGCCTGCTGCAGTAAGGCGCTCGCTGAGTGTTGGCAAAGCGGCTTGAAAGTGTGCGGCCGTGGTTTTTGAAGGAGCCCAGAAGATGGTTGATAACTGCTCGCCCCTGAGGCTGATCCGAGCGTGTACGGCACCCAGCTCAGGGAGGTCAAAAGCCAGATTAGCGGTCCAGGTGTGCTGTAGTTCAGTACCGTTAGAACCTGACTCATCGGCATCGATACTGACATGCATCAACTGCGTGGTATCCTGGTAACGAATGGGCAACTCAAATATCCATGTTCGGTTCGCCGCTTCAGCAGATGTGGGTAGTGAAGCCAATTGATGAAGCTGAATTCTTGACAAGGCCCCCTCCAGCTGCTTACGCAGATGATCGATTTGGACGCCGATATTGGCGATCATTGGCAGGTCAGCCGCAGCCAGTGGTTGGGCGCTCACCGCGGCACCGCGTTGTGGTGGAGCCGGGGCCGTGTTATTGACCGTGCCGGGTAACTTCGTGGTGGTGGTCGATGTCAACTCGGCGTCCGTGACTGCAGTCGCAGTGGCTGTTTTGACGCTTGGGTTGGTATTCGCAGAAGAGAGTTGAGTAGTGCCTGATGGGATATTGTTGCCAGGGGTGCTGAGCAACTGGCTCACGGGGCGAAGTGTTGCCAGTATCGACTTGAGCAGTGTCGATTTGAGATTAGCAGGTAATGGGAAGGTTCGATAACTAACGGACTGTAATTTACTTTCCAGGTATAGACTGGACTTAATGACCATGGCCCGATTGGTAGCGGACAACTGTAGGCCGGATAATTGAGCAAGTAGCAGGCGGGATAGTTGCGCTAGTGGTTGCAGTTGTTGCGAGATTTGCTCCTGTGGTTGTGTCGCCAGCCAGCGAACATTGGCAAGTTCCGACAGTACCGGGTTCCTTACGCCCGGGTTCATCGCTGCTACACTCCGGGCGGGTAATGCCGGGTTAGTGTTGGCCAATTGTTGTAAACGCAAAAACCCAGCTTTCAAGTCGCCCTGCAAGATCAAGGTTGTGCTGTTGGGCGCAGCCAGTTTGGATTCCAGGAAAATCCCGGAATCGATGACGGCTTTTTGTAGTCCGGATGGCTTCGCCAAATCCGAGGGGTTGGATAATTGGGTGAGCAACTGTTGTGCTGAAGTGGCCAGTTCACGCATGGCAGTAGGGAGCTGTTGTGGATTTTGAGAGGCCAGCCAATTGATATTGGCCAGCAGTGGTGGTAGTCCGGACTGGCGCGGCAGTGCCTGACGCAAGGCAGCGGCAACTGGGGATTCTCGCGTGACGTCGGGTTCGGACAGAACACGCAGGATCAAAGTCGGCTTGTTGGCTACCACCTGCAAGCGCAGCTGCGTTCCCGGTTGCAGGGTCAGGCCGGTTTGTGCAGTGGCATCCAGACCGCCAATCCTGAGCGGTAGCAAATTATCCACCGTCGGACCGGTCACAGTGGCTGACAGTATAGCCCCGATCGCCCAGTTGCGTTGCCCTGAACTGGTGGCAGCAGTGAAGTTCTGGTTGTTGACCGGCAGACCTGACGGGATCTGGACCATAAAAATATACCTTGTGGTCTGTTAAGACACGATTGAAACCGCCGGGAAAAGCGGCACAACTTGGTAACTTCCGCTAGCCTTATCTCGAAGTCTCTTCGGACCAAGCCACTCCAAAATTGTTACCCGATCTGTATTTTCCCCAGTCAGTGGGGGCTTCTGCTCACATCCCACCACGGCAGTTATCGGCAACTGCAGTTAAATCTTTAGCTTCAAGGCCAGGATAGTGTTTGAGCATAAATGATAAGTTGCTGAAATCAAAGGCATGCGTATCTAAAATACACTCGAGTTTCCAGACGCAAATGAACTGAAGTTTTCGGTGATGCTGCCGATTACCTTTGCGCGGATATTGTCGATTGCAGCGGAACAAGTCGCGTTCTGCCCCGATTGACAGGAGGATTTTGTTACAATAAGCCGTTAGGGACTTGTCACTGTTGCTTGTAGTGCGCTCAATTGAGGATATTTAGCGATGATTCATGACCGGATTATTGGCCAAGCCAAGGATTTGAAGCACCGCTATGATCAGGGAGAGAGGGGTGTAGCCATGGAGTTATTGATGTTTTTGAAAGATTGGCTGGTCGAACATATCCAGAAGGTGGATCGGCGTTATATGGATTGTATGCGCAAGCAAGGGAT
>DRJH01000448.1 GCA_011052285.1 Gammaproteobacteria bacterium | reverse complement strand
CATTTTTGATGCTACTACTGATGATCTCTATGTCCGGTATCCCACCAACGATTGGATTTTACGCCAAATTGAACATCATTCAGGCACTGTTAAATGTGGGTATGGTGTGGCTGGCTGTGCTGGCTGTACTGCTGGCGGTAATCGGGGCCTTTTATTATTTGCGTGTGATCAAACTGATGTATTTTGATACAGCGGAGGTTGAGATCATCGAGAGCAACGCGGTTGATGAAAAAATTGTGGTATCGGGGATTGCATTGGCCGTGGTCGCTATATTGCCCTGGATTGGCACCGTGATTGATCTTTGCCGGGGTATTTTTGCGGTTTGATATAAGGTTGATTTGCCTGTAGTTATCCAGTGGTTACAGTGTGAAGTAAGCTGTTGGGAACGCCGGGACGAGGGAGTTGCAAGCAAATCTGTTGCTGTCGGGAGCGACTGGTCAGGAGCTAGAAAAGGAATCAGATAGTTCACTGATTTTTCTGAAACGTGCTTGCGCAAATGGTCTGATTTTGGTTAAATACCGGCGCTGCTGCGGGGTGGAGCAGTCAGGCAGCTCGTCGGGCTCATAACCCGAAGGTCGTAGGTTCAAATCCTGCCCCCGCTACCATACACAGGTCGAAAAATGACCGATTTGGACCCCGCCGCATGCGGGGTTTTCTGTTCTTGGACGAGCTCCTGGGGATGCAGAGTGCACAGCGGCAGCAGTCGTGTGCACTTTTTTATTGAAAGATGACAACACAAAAGTTAACGGAAAAACTGCAGATGCTGCTGGAGCCGGGGGCCCGGGCAGTTGGTTTTAGTATTTGGTCGGTGGAATATATACAGCAGGGTGGAACGGCAGTTCTGCGGGTCTACATTGATGGCCCCGATGGTGTCAATATCGACGACTGCGCCGCAGTCAGCTGGCAATTGAGTGGCTTGTTGGATGTGGAAGATCCTCTACCGGGAGGGTATACCCTTGAGGTATCTTCACCGGGACTGGATCGGCCTTTGGTGGTTCCAGCACATTTTCAGACTGCTCTGGGCAGGCAGGTCAAACTGAATGCGTACACCCACCAGTTGGGTAGGAAACGTTTTAATGGTCAGCTGCTGGATGCCGATGATGCCAAAGTTGTGCTGGAAGTGGATGGTGAGGTCTATGAAATTCCCTATGCGGAAATTCAGCAGGCTCGTTTGGTCGTAGAAATTTAGGTACGGAGACTGGTTCATGATCAACAATGAAATCCTGTTGATGGCAGATGTGGTATCGAGAGAAAAAAATCTCGATAAGGAAGTCATCTTCTCCGCGATTGAATCTGCATTGGCCATTGCGACGCAAAAGCGCTCATTGGAAGACATCATTGCCAGGGTTGTGATCGACCGCAATACGGGTCGCTACGAAACATTTCGTGTCTGGGAAGTGGTCTCGGATGATACTGAAGACGAAGTGACTGAAAGGCAGTTACCTTTGTGCCAAGCCCAGCAAATGGATGCCACAGCAGAGGTTGGGGATGTAGTTGAGGCCCCTTTGGAACCGGTAAAATTTGGCAGAATTGCAGCTCAGGCGGCCAAGCAGGTAATTATGCAAAAAGTTCGTGAAGCTGAGCGTGCACAGGTTGTCAGTGAATATCAGGGTCGGGTTGGTGAAATGCTGACCGGTCTGGTTCGACGTATGGAGCGTGGCGACACGATCATTGACCTCGGTGGTGCAGAAGCGCTGTTGCCACGGAACAAGATGATTCCCCGAGAAGGTCTTAGGCCGGGTGACAGGATCAGAGCCTTACTGGAAGATGTGCGCTCAACGACGCGCGGACCTCAGTTGTTTCTGAACCGGATCAGCCCGGCACTGCTGATTGAATTATTTAAGCTTGAGGTTCCTGAAGCGGGTGAAGGATTAATTGAGATCAAGGGTGCGGCCCGTGATCCGGGATTGCGAGCCAAGATTGCGGTGTATTCCCATGATGGTCGGCTGGATCCGGTTGGCGCCTGCGTAGGCATGCGCGGTTCACGGGTACAGAGTGTCTCGAATGAAATTTGCGGAGAACGGGTTGACATTATCAAGTGGTCCAATGAGCCCGCTGAATTTGTGTTGCAAGCGCTGGCACCGGCTGAAGTATTGTCGATTGTGGTTGATGAAGAAGCCCATGCGATGGACGTAGTGGTGCACACGGATGAATTGTCCCGGGCGATTGGTCGTGGTGGGCAGAATGTGCACCTGGCTTCACAATTGACTGGCTGGGACCTCAATATTATGACGGAGGAAGATGCGGGTGAGAAGGTTGAGCAGGAATCGGCCCGCCTGAGTGAAGCGTTGATGCGCGAGTTGGATGTGGACGAAAATGTTGCTTTAATATTAGTACAGGAAGAGATTACCTCAATCGAGGAAGTCGCTTACCTGCCTCGTGAAGATTTGCTGGGGATTGAGGAGTTTGATGAAAATTTGGTTGACGAGCTGCGTCGCAGAGCCGAAGATGCCTTGTTGACTCAGGCCATCGTACAGGCGGAATCGGACAGTGGACATATTCCGGAAGCCAGCTTGCTGGAGCTTGAGGGTATGAATAAAGAGACCGCCAGACTGCTGGCCGCCAAGGGGATTAAGGATAGTGAAACACTGGCGGAATATGCAGTAGATGAGTTGCTTGAAGAAGTCAAAGGAATTGATGCCGGGCAAGCGAGTGCCCTGATTATGGCAGCACGCGCTCCCTGGTTTGTCGATGAAGAGAGCCAGTGAGCGGATGCCTGAGGGCCACGTTATGTCAGATACGAGTATCCGGGAATTTGCAGAGAAAATCAGGTTATCACCCGAAGCTTTGCTGGAACAGTTGACTACAGCCGGGGTTAGCGGAAAAACGGCCAAAGATTCCATAACCGACCAGGAGAAACTGCAACTGTTGACGTTCCTGAAACGGGGCAACAAGAGTAGTTCGACGGTCAAGCTGAGCGCGCGCAGGAATATTTCCCCCAGTCGCAAGACCACGACCGAAATACGCAAGTCATCACGTGGTGGTGGCAGTAAAACCGTTCGTGTGGAAGTGAAAAAGAAACGTGTGTTGGTCAAGCCCAGGACTGCGCCTGAAGAAACGACGACGCTATTGCCCGAAGCCACAATGGCCACACAGCCTGTCCAGACGGGGACTATGGAGCAAACCGCAGCGGAGTTTGAGAAATCCATTGCAAAAACTGCAGCTACAAAAGCTGCAGTTACAAAGGCACAGAAACCCGGCATAGTGACGGCGGTTGCTGCAGATCAGCAAGGTGATACCACGACCATTGCGTCTGTGACTGAAGCACCTCAGAGCAGTACTGTAGCTAAGCCAGGGCCAGAATCCGCTCAGAAAAAAGTGACAACTACAGAGACGATAACCGACAAGAGTGAACCGGTGGTGTCGAAGAAGGCTAAGACACCTAAAAAGGCTATAGAGGGAGAGGAGATGCTCTCCGAAGACATGAAGTTATTGCGTGAAAATCGTCGGCGTATGGCTGCATTTGTGCCTGAGGTTGCTGCCAAGAAAGTAGTTGCTAAGGAACCTGCAGTAGCCGCCAAGGAAGAGCGCAAAACTAAGGCCAAAGTCAAGCCTAAACGTGGCCGCACTAAGGCCAGTCCAGACGCTTCAAGGGCCGAATTGCACGTCGCAGGAAAGTCCCGCAGACGCAAGAAAACCAAGGTCGCTCCGAAGGCACAGTCCGGAAGAGTCAAAACCAGCATGACAGAGCAACATGGTTTTGCCAAGCCGACTGCTCCGATAGTGCGCGATGTATTGGTGCCGGAGACGATTACAGTTGGAGAGTTGGCCCAGGCGATGGCGGTAAAGGCTGCTGAGATTATTGTTGCATTAATGAAAATGGGTATTATGGCTACCATTAACCAGGTAATCGACCAAGATACTGCCATGATCGTAGTAGAGGAAATGGGTCATATCGCCAAGGCTGCGGCACCTGAAGATCCCGAGGCACTATTAATCGACGGTGAGCCGGATAAGGGGGTGAAAGTCCAGCGCTCACCTGTTGTCACGGTAATGGGTCATGTAGATCATGGCAAGACGTCTTTGCTGGACTTTATGCGTTCGAGCAAGGTGGCAGCTGGTGAGGCGGGCAGTATCACCCAGCACATCGGTGCGTATCAAGTCACAACCGGGCGTGGAAATATTACTTTTTTGGATACACCGGGTCATGCCGCTTTTTCGGCCATGCGTGCACGTGGTGCCCAGGCGACCGATATTGTGATTTTGGTTGTTGCTGCGGACGATGGAGTCAAACCACAAACCGTAGAGGCCATCCACCATGCTCATGATGCGAAGGTACCGGTGGTGGTCGCAATCAACAAAATGGACAAACCACAAGCTGATCCGGACCGGATCAAGCAGGAACTGGCGCATCATGAGGTCATCCCGGAAGAATGGGGAGGCGATGTGCTGATGGTTAATGTGTCTGCTAAAACGGGTGAAGGGATTGATGATTTGCTGGAAACCGTGCTCTTGCAGGCTGAACTACTGGATTTGACTGCTGTGGCAGAAGGGGCTGCTCGAGGTGTGGTCGTAGAAGGCCGACTTGACCGAGGTCGTGGTGTTATTACTACGTTGCTGGTACAAAGCGGCAGCCTGGAGAAAGGCAATATCCTGCTGGCCGGTCAGCATAGTGGCCGAATTCGGGTATTACTCAGTGCTGAGGGTAAAGCCATCAAGAAAGCTGGCCCTGCAACCCCGGTGGAAGTATCTGGCTTGTCCGGTGTTCCTCTGGCTGGTGATGAATTTGTGATTCTCAAAGATGAGCGGAAAGCCAGAGAAATTGCCTTGTTCCGGCAAAGTAAATCTAAGAATCTGCGCCTGGCGACACAACGCCAGGCAAATATGGAAGGCTTGTTTGAGCAAATGACCGAAGGGGAAACCCACGATTTGAATATTCTGGTCAAGGCTGATGTGCAAGGTTCAGTAGAGGCAATCAGCGATGCTTTGACGGCTTTGTCGGTAGATGAAGTGTCAGTGAAAATCATTCACGGCATGGTGGGTGGCATCAATGAAACGGATGTGCAGCTTGCTTCTGCGGCGCATGCCATTATTGTCGCGTTTAATGTTCGCGCAGATGCGGTGGCTCGTAAGGCAATCGACACCATGGGTATCGATGTACGTTACTACGATGTTATCTATGATGTGGTTGACGATGTCAAAGCTGCAATTTCCGGGATGCTTAAGCCGGAGATCAAGGAAGACCGACTCGGTTTGGCGGAAGTACGCGATGTCTTTCGGGCACCGAAATACGGCCTGGTTGCTGGCTGCTACATCAGTGAAGGTAAGGTCAGTCGAAATGCAAAGGTACGTATTTTGCGCGATCAAATTGTCATCTTTGATGGTCATATCGATTCACTACGTCGCTTCAAGGAAGATGTAGCGGAGTTGGGTCAAGGCTTTGAGTGTGGTATCGGTGTGAAAAACTATAATGATATCAAGGTCGGTGATCAGTTGGAAATCTACGAATTACGTGAGATTGCGAGACAAATCTGATTTTCCTGTCTGCTATTATCCGCATGTTGAAATAAATATAGAGTCCGCCATGCCAGCCGAATTTGATCGTGGTCGTCGGATCGCTGCGTTGATCCAGCATGAAGTTGCCGTAGTCCTGTCTCGTGAAATGCGGGATAGACGACTGAGCATGCTGACGGTGACGCGGGTTGATTTATCACGCGACCATAAAAAGGCAGATATTGGTGTGACCAGCATGGATGACCCGCTGGAACGGCAAGCCATAATTTCTTCATTGGCCAAGGTCAGTGGCTGGATACGTGTCCAATTGGGGCGTTGCCTGCACCTGAAAGTGATCCCCACCCTGCTGTTTTACTATGATGATTCGGTGGAACAGGGTATGGCTCTTTCACAATTGATTGATGATTTGCAGAAATAATCGGCAATACTGTGGGAACTGGCAATATGGCACGAAGAAGAGTGCAGCGTGGCAAGGTAATCGATGGCATATTATTGCTGGACAAGCCTGTGGGTATCACTTCCAACGGGGCCTTGCAGCAGGCCAAACGCCTGTTCAATGCTCGTAAAGCCGGCCACACCGGTAGTCTTGATCCCATCGCAACGGGCTTGTTGCCGCTGTGTTTTGGGGAAGCCACCAAACTTTCACAATTTCTGATTGACTCGGATAAACGATATGTTACCTCGCTGCGACTGGGCCAGCGTACGAATACAGGTGATTCGGAAGGGCACGTTATCTCCCAGCGACCCGTAACCTTCAGTAAGGGCGAACTTGAGCAGGCCTTGACGAAATTCAGGGGTGATTTTGAACAGGTGCCTCCCATGTTTTCTGCACTCAAGCACCAGGGCACGCCTTTGTACAAACTGGCACGGGAAGGGATTGAAATTGAACGAAAGCCCCGTCCGGTGACGGTTTCTGAACTGGAAGTTCTGCGCATGGAGGCAGACACGCTGGAACTAATAGTTCATTGTAGTCGTGGATTTTATGTACGTACTCTGGCGGATGAACTCGGTGAGATTCTCGGCTGTGGTGCGCACATTGAACAACTCAGGCGTACTGCGGTAGGGGATCTGCATGTTGATGAGTCAGTCAGCCTGACGACGTTGGCAGAATGTCCCGATGGTGCTGCGCGATTGCAATATCTGTTGCCATTGGAGGCAGGAGCGCGGGTTTACCCTGCTGTTCAGTTGACAACCAATGCTGCATTTTATCTTTGCCGAGGGCAAGCCGTACGTGCTGGCGGACTACCACAATCGGGTTATGTTCGCTTGTATGGCGGTCATGCCGGATTTCTGGGCCTTGGCGAGGTCACCGATGATGGGTTGGTGGCACCCAAACGCTTGTTTGCCACGGCAGGGCATTAAGGCGTCAGCAGCGTAACGATTCGGCTGCCAGCGGGAGCGACTGAAGAGTCAGAAATGTTGTTGTGAAGGTTTAAGCATGCGAGTAGAATGCGACGGTTTCGATGCGGGCAGTTGCAGGGGTGGTGGCGAGGTCGCCACAGTGTAGATAACAGAGAGGTTATTATGACGTTAATGGCGGAACAGAAAGGGCAGATCGTTTCAGAATATCAGCGGATAGCCGGCGACACCGGTTCTCCTGAAGTACAGGTTGCGTTGCTGACTGCACGAATTCAGGATCTTACGCCTCATTTCAAGATGCATATTCATGATCACCATTCACGGCAAGGGTTGCTGCGGATGGTCAACAAACGCAGGAAACTGCTAGACTATTTGCGCAGAAAGGATGTTGGGCGTTACCGCGAACTGATCGCACGGCTCGGTTTGCGCAAATGATAATGGGTGACCCCCCTCTGAGGATTAAGAAGATGACAAAGCTTGTTAAAGAGTTCAAGTTTGGCGAAAACCAGTTTCGCTTGGAAACCGGACGTATTGCCAAACAGGCATCGGCTGCGGTGATTGCCAGTCTGGGTGATACTTCGGTTATGGTGTCGGTAGTGGGTAATCCCCGTTCCGCCCCACGTGATTTTTTGCCGTTAACGGTGGATTATGAGGAACGCAGTTACGCCGCCGGGAAAATTCCCGGCGGTTTTTTCAAGCGGGAAGGCAGACCTTCGGAAAAAGCGATCCTGACCTGTCGGCTGATTGACCGGCCGATTCGACCGTTATTCCCCAAAGGTTTCAGTAGTGAAATTCAAATTGTTGTGACCGTGCTTTCGGTCGACCCTGAGATCAATCCGGATATCGTGTCCATGGTGGGTGCTTCTGCGGCATTGGCCATTTCGGGTTTGCCTTTCAATGGCCCAATCAGTGCGGCTCGGGTCGGGTACATTGATGGCAGTTATGTGTTGAACCCGTCGGCAACGGAGCTTAGTGAAGCGTCCAGTCTGGATTTGATCGTGGCGGGCACTGAAAAAGCGGTGCTGATGGTTGAGTCCGAGGCGAGGATTCTTACCGAGGAACAAATGCTTGGAGCCGTGCTTTTTGGTCATGAGCAGATGCAGGTTGCCATCCAGGCCATCCAGGCGCTGGCAGCTGACTGCGAGATTGACCATTGGGACTGGCAGGCGCCTGTAGCCGATGAGACCGTGGCTCAACGGGTTGCAGAATTGGCTGAAGGTCAGTTTGCTGCAGCTTTCCAGGTTGCCGATAAAATAGCCCGCCAAGATGCGGTGGCCGCAGTTTGCGAGCAGGTAAGAGAGACCTTGATCGATGACGCCGCCAGCCCGGATCTGGTTGATGCCGTTACGGTTAGTATCGAGGCTTTACAGAAAAAAGTGGTTAGGAAGCGAATTCTTGATGGGGAACCTCGTATCGACGGCCGTAATACCCGTACGGTTCGGCCGATCTCTGTCGAGCTTGGGGTGCTGCCACGAACTCACGGCTCCGCCCTTTTCACCCGTGGAGAAACCCAGGCATTGGTCATAACTACATTGGGTACGTCTCGTGATGCACAGATTATCGATGCTCTGGAAGGTGAGTACAAGGATCATTTCATGCTGCACTACAATTTTCCGCCCTATTGTGTCGGCGAAACCGGCCGCGTAGGCTCGCCCAAACGTCGTGAAATTGGCCACGGTAAATTGGCCAAGCGTGGTATTAGTGCAGTACTGCCGGATATGGAAGAGTACCCCTATGTGTTGCGTGTGGTTTCTGAGATCACCGAATCGAATGGTTCCAGTTCTATGGCCACCGTCTGTGGAGCCAGTCTGTCGCTGATGGATGCGGGTGTCGATATTCAGGCCCCGGTCGCCGGTGTGGCGATGGGCCTGATCAAGGAAGATAACAAGTTTGCCATTTTGACGGATATTCTAGGTGATGAAGATCATCTCGGTGATATGGACTTTAAGGTGGCGGGCACCGCCGAGGGTATAACCGCGTTGCAGATGGATATCAAGATTGATGGCATCACCGCTCAGATTATGGAACTGGCTTTAGCCCAGGCCAGAGAAGGTAGATTGCATATCCTCGCTGAAATGGCCAAGGTGATTGATGCTCCGAGAGAGTCTATGTCGGACTACGCACCACGAATTCTGACCATCAAGATCAATCCGGACAAGATTCGAGATGTGATCGGCAAGGGCGGTGCGACCATCCGTATGCTTTCCGAAGAGACCGGCGCTACCATTGATATATCCGATGATGGTACGATAAAAATTGCTTCAGTGGATGCCGAAGGCGGGCGTGATGCGCAACGCCGGATAGAGCAGATCACTGCCGATGTAGAAGTTGGCATGGTCTACGAAGGAAAGGTTGTTAAATTAATGGATTTTGGTGCTTTTGTGAATATTTTGCCGGGCAAGGATGGCTTGGTACACATTTCGCAAATTTCCAACGAGCGGGTCGAAAAGGTTTCGGACAAGCTTAAGGAAGGCGAAGTGATCAAGGTCAAGGTTCTTGAGGTCGATAAGCAAGGGCGTATTCGCTTGTCGATCAAGGCATTGGCCGAGAGCTGAAATTTGTTCTGCGAGAATTCCTGATGGAGTAGTTGGCAAGGCCGGGCATTGTTCCGGTCTTGTTGTCTGTAGGCTCCTCGTAACGATGCAGCGTGTTTAGATTTTGGTTCAGTACAAGGCATTTTCGAGGCCAATATTGCAGGGTTTTCTCATCAAAGACGGGCCGTTCACGCTGACCTAGGTCACCAGATCCAGCTGCTGTACGGTGCCGACAGTACCCTCTTGTGTTACATACAGACCCGTATTACGAAGTTGGCCATAACGACTGCCATTGTTGCCCTGTAACTGCATGGGCGTCGCAGCCTTG
Source organism: Gammaproteobacteria bacterium (assembly GCA_011052285.1). Classification (GTDB taxonomy): domain Bacteria; phylum Pseudomonadota; class Gammaproteobacteria; order Arenicellales; family DRJH01; genus DRJH01. The sequence continues at coordinate 2,200 of DRJH01000448.1, read as the reverse complement.
CCCAGATAAATGGCACCCACACCGGCGGCTTGGAGTGATGAGAGGGCGTCGCTATTTTGGGTCTCGCCGGCCCGGGGAGACCAGATGCGGAGGCTGGAAAATAGAGGGTCATTGCCATCAATCCAACCGTTATGATCACTATCAAGGCGTGCCAGATCCTTGAATCCATCGCCGCTGGTGGCACCAAACAACTCACTGCCATTATTAATCACACCATCCTGGTTACGATCCAGCGCCAGGAAGCCACTGCCTGGTTGCAGTGTGTGTAGTCGCTCCAGTTTACCATCGACGTTCAGGTCGAAACTGAATTGTTGTTGGTCCAATATAGCGGAAGGCACGTTGAGATTGATGACCAATGGGTCTCGCAATGTACCCATGCTGATTTGCTGATGCTGCTGGCGGGTAAAACTGCGATTCAGGGTTAGTCCCAGATGGAAGCGGATTTCCTTGCCGTCACTGGTGCGGATAATCCCGGAAGCGTCGAAGCGGGCACTCTCCTGTTCCGTGGTGGTGGTGTCGACCCGGAAACGCAGTCCGAAGCCGGTCGGATTATTCACTGATTGGCTGTTTCGTGGAGGTGCTTGTGGCGCTTGTCCGGTGGCGTCTTTGGGGTCTGTAAGGGTCGGATTTGTGGCAAGTTTGATCACCCGCTGGGTAATATATTCCAGCATAAGTTTGATCAATTTCAGATCTGGTGGTAGCGCATCTTCGGCCGAGATTTCGTCACTGGCTACCGCCGGGTTGTTGGTCTTCTCAATTTGCGAAGCAGTAAGCTGACTGCGCAGTTGTGATGATTTCGACAGGGTAAGTTGTCCGTTTTCTGACTCCTGGTGCAGTCGCTGCTGACCCAGTTGTACATCGAGAGTTTGTCGTAGCTGTTGGCTTCGCTGTAATGAATGCGTGGAAGACAGTTGTACCGTGGCGTTGGTAATCTGCATCTTTGCCCCTCCTGATGGTGGTTATGCCCCCTCACAGCAGGATATCGGCCGTTGCGGGGAAAACTTAACCGGTTTGCATCAGTACATAGGTCAAGTGCTGCACATAGTGGGGTTGTGAGCAGCCTTCGAGGCCGTGCAGCAGGACGCCCGGGTAGTTGCGATAGGGGGCACAAGCCAATCGAGATCAAGAAAATCCCCGTCGGCTAGTTCTATCCGCTGACGTTGACAGGGGGGTGAGGCATGGGCAAGAGATATGGCAGAGTGACCGTATATGTGGGTTGAACACCATCAGGCCGAATGGAAGGAGGCCGTTTGGCTACTCCTCTGCATGATTAAAGCACAGTGCTTTTCCCAAGCGACCGGGATGGATGCGGCCTTTTTCATAGATGATCCGGCCATTGACGATGGTGTACTGAGGCCAGCCGGTCAGGCTATGGCCCACGTAGGGGCTCCAACCAGCTCGAGAAACCACATCTTCGTTGCGCACAGGATGGAAGTGTTCCATGTCTACAAGAGTAAGATCAGCATCAAAGCCTTCCTCGATGCGACCTTTATTGATGATATTGTAGGCGATGGCAGGTCCGGCACTGAGCCATTTGAGGACTTCTTGCAGCTTGCAATGTCCGGCCTGCATTTCGGTCAGCAGTAGTGGCAATGAGGTTTCGACGCCGGGCATGCCGGAGGGTGAGTTCGGATAGGGCTGTTGTTTTTCATGCAGCGTATGTGGCGCATGATCGGTGGCGATAAAGTCGATAACCCCGTCGTGTAGCCCTTGCCATAGCGCTCCGTTGTCAGAGGGCTCACGAATCGGTGGGTTCATTTGTACCAGACTGCCCAGCTGGGCATAATCTGCGGTATTCAATAACAGGTGATTGGGAATGACTTCCGCCGTGACCCAGGCCGGTTTGTGTCGGCGCAGATAGTCGACTTCCAATGCAGTCGACAAATGCAGTATATGCAGGCGGCGCTGGTATTTTTCCGACAGTTCAACCGCCAGGGTGGTTGCCAGCAGGGCGCATTTTGGGTCACGGATTACCGAATGGAGTGAGATATCCGGGTTCGGGTCCCGCAAGTAGTGTGCCTTACGGGTCTGAATACGTTGTTCGTCTTCAGCATGGACAGCAATCAGGCGTTGCCCATTGGCGAATATTCGCTCCAGATCCGCATGCTGGTCGATCAGCAGGTCGCCGGTGCTGGCACCCATAAAAATCTTAATCCCACAAATTGGTGTTGCCGTGTTGATCTCTTTGAGATTATTCGTG
>DRJH01000447.1 GCA_011052285.1 Gammaproteobacteria bacterium | reverse complement strand
GACTGAAGACAATATCCAAGCCGCCTTGCGAGAGGTACGGGTTGCTCTGCTGGAGGCAGATGTAGCGTTGCCTGTGGTCAAGTCATTTATGGCGCGGGTGCGGGAACGCGCAGTGGGCAAGGAAGTGATGGGGGCCTTGTATCCAGGGCAGGTGTTAATCAAATATGTCCATCAGGAACTGGTCTCGGTTATGGGCGGTGAGAATGATGCACTTGATCTCAATACCCGGCCTCCAGCGGTCATTTTGATGGCTGGATTACAGGGGGCAGGCAAAACAACCACAACCGCCAAACTGGCCAAAAGGCTGGTTGAAAGAGACCATAAAAGCGTCATGGTGACCAGCGTTGATGTTTACAGGCCGGCCGCTATTGAACAATTGCACAGGATCGTTGCCGATCTGGATGTGGAATGGTTTCCCAGTACCACCGATCAGCAACCCGTCGAAATTACCCGGTTGGCCCACCAGCTGGCAACGGAGCGCTTGCTGGATGTACTGATTATCGATACTGCCGGTCGCACCCATATCGATGCCGAAATGATGGCGGAAATCCAGGCCATCCATCAAGCCGTAGAACCGGTAGAGACCCTGTTTGTGGTCGACGCCATGACCGGGCAGGATGCGGTCAACAGCGCCAGATCCTTTGCCGAGGCATTGCCGCTAACCGGAGTGATTTTGACCAAGGTGGACGGTGATGCCCGCGGGGGTGCGGCGCTTTCGGTGCGGGAAGTTACCGGCAAAGCAATCAAGTTTTTGGGGGCTGGAGAGTCCGTAGATGCTCTGGAGCCATTTTATCCGGATCGGGTGGCATCCCGTATATTGGGGATGGGCGATGTATTGAGCCTGGTTGAACAGGCCGAGGAAAAAGTCGACCACGCCAAAGCACAAAAACTGGCTGCCAAGCTGGCCAGGGGCAAGGGTTTTGACCTTGAGGATTTTCGTGAACAACTACTGCAGATGCAAAACATGGGTGGCATTTCCGGTATGTTGGACAAGTTGCCGGGGGCGGCCAATCTGCCCAAACAGGCCGCTCATCAGATGGGTGACAGCGAAACATTAAAAATGGTAGTGATGATCAATTCCATGACCCCGCATGAGCGTCGTTTTCCAGCCCTGATACGAGGTTCCCGCAAACGTCGTATTGCCAGTGGCTCGGGGACCCGGATCCAGGATTTGAACCGTCTGCTCAAGCAATTTGCCCAAATGCAGAAAATGATGAAACGGATGAAGAAGAAGGGCGGGATGGCAAAGATGATGCGGGGTATGCGCGGGCAAATGCCCGGGATGCCATTTTGATATCATGCTGTTTTTCAGGTGACCATCAAATTGGAATCAGAAGCCCTCGAGGTCTTGTACCCGAATAGATTCATCTTCCAGCATCACCGGGATTCCGTCCTCGATCCGATAAACGGTGGTACTGTTATCGGTAATCAGGGCTTCCTGGAGTGGGCCTGCGATCTTTGAGCCGTCAGCGTATTGCAGGCGATCGTCTGCGATCAAAGCATTTAACCGTTTTAACTTATCCTTGCTGAGCGGAAGCAGAGGACGTCGCGTGACCGGACAACAGAGAATTTCCAGCAATTTGCGATCAATTGGCATGTGTACTGAGTCTCCATAGGTGGTGAGAGAATAGTCGCGATTGTAACAGGCTCCCCGTTGACTCGCACAATCTGTATCTGCAAATTGTGGAACTCAAGCGCTTCATACTTGTCAGACCACAACGGCAACCAGTATTCTTCTCACCATGGAAAAATCCATCTCAAAGGTAACTATTCAACGTATTCATCTTTTGTCCCATTACGGCGTGTGTTCGTACCCGAATGCTCACATATGACCTATATGCTCACATTCTCCGTGCGAAAATGCCTTGTACTAAACCAAAATCTAAACACGCTGAATGGTTACTCTCAAAGCAGCTTTCCCTCGCTACGACCGCCTCGGATGGTGGAAGTACCGAGAATGGCACAAGTACCGTGAATGGCACAAGTGCCGGTTTTGCGGGGGCAACAAACCGTTCGATTCCTGTTCCCGGGCAGCCACCAGCCGTGATTCCTGTTTCTGAGCAGGTTTCTGAGTCTACGAGGGTCGCCCGTGTCTGCTGAATCAACGCGGGCCGTATTGACGGCAATTGCCACCAATCTGATCATTACGGTGATGAAGGCGGGTGCGGCTACACTCAGTCAGTCAGCTTCGATGATGAATGAGGCGATTCACAGTCTCATGGATACCGGCAATCAATGTCTGTTATTGCTGGGATTGCAACAAGGCCGACGCAAACCCGACGCTGACCATGCCTTTGGCCACGGGCAAAAAAAATATCTGTGGAATCTATGGAGTGCCATTGGCCTGTTTTCGATCGGTTGCGGTCTCGGTCTTGCCAATGCCTGGCACGTGTATCAGCAGAGTGTTAGCGGCTCGGCAGCTGTGGAGTCTACCTCCCTGCAATGGTTAGGTTTTAATCTACCCGGGATATGGGTTTCGATGTTGGTGCTGCTGGTCGCCGGGGTACTTGAGGGCTTCTCACTGGCGGTCGCCTGTCGTCAGGTCTGGCAGCGCTTGCCAAAACACAACGGCATGGACTTTTTGCAATTTATGCGCAAAGCGCCTGATCCCACGTTGGTTGCGGTCGTACTTGAAGACAGTATTGCCGTGTTTGGGCTGCTGTTGGCTACGCTGGGAATCGGTCTGTCGCATATAACTGGTAATGTGCTATGGGATATTGTTTTTTCTGCACTGATCGCACTATTGCTCGGTGTTGCGGCCTTTTTTCTGGGGTCGGTAAATATGCGGTATTTGACGGATGTCCGGGACCAGGAAGCCGAGCGGCTGTTTGCAGAAATTGTTGCTGGCCACCCGGAAGTGGAGCGCTATCATGATCTACGCTCGATCATTGTCGATGACCAGCATACCGTGTTGGTGGCGGAAATAGAAATGTGTGAAGAAGCGATGCTGGGTACGTTGGCACAAAGGATCGATAAGCATCGCCAGCTGTTACTACAACGCCTGTCTGATAATACGGCCGATCAGGAGAAAACGGCCCATTATATCGAGATGCGCAGTATACTTGAGGCCACACTGGAACGTACCGAACAGGTGGTCGATGAACTGGAAGCGATATTACGTCAGCGCTTGCCGCGAATCAGCCATCTAACTTTGGAGGTACAGGGAATTGCTGATAACCCGTCAGTCGGTACGAGCACTGTGTTGCTCCATGGCGATGGATAAATCGGCTTTTTTTTGTAACGATGCAGCGTATTCATCTTTTTGTCCCATTACGGCGTTGTTTTCGTACTCGAATGCTCACATAGGACCTATATGCTCACATTCTCCGTGCGAAAATGCCTGGTACTGAACCAAAATCTAAACACGCTGAATGGTTGCCTTTTTTTCAGTATTTTTTAAACGACCTGATATTTATTAAGGAGAGAGTTTGTGAATCGAATAATGATGGCTGTGATCAGCGTCACAATCCTGGCCGGGCAGTCCGTGCAGGCGGCCGGGCTTACCTCGCAGAAAGAGCGCCTAAGCTATGCGGCAGGCTACCAGATTGCGAAGAATATGACCGCCAGGTCCGCAATATTTGACAGCAAAGCCTTTATTGCGGCGATTGAGGATGTGCTGGATAACAAAAAACCACGGGTTTCAGAAAAGGACATGCAGGCTGCCATAGAGGCTGATCGCACACAGAGGATTGAGCAGCAGGCCAAAAAGGTCAACGATACCAAAGCCAAGGGAGACAAGTTTCGCACTGACTTTGCTGCGGGTAAGGATGTGAAAAAAACGGCCAGTGGTATTCTTTATCAGGTCATCAAGGCAGGAACCGGCGATTCTCCTAATGCTACAGACACGGTAACAGTTCAGTATCGTGGTACTTTAATTGGGGGCAAGGAATTCGATAGTTCTTATAAGCGTGGCCAGCCGGCAACTTTTCCGCTGAATCGGGTTATAAAAGGCTGGCAGGAAATTGTCCAACTGATGCAGCCGGGAGCCAAATTTAAGGTCGTAATTCCACCCGATCTTGCTTATGGTGACCGTGCTATCGGGCAGATGATTGCTGCCGGCTCAACACTGGTTTTTGAGATTGAACTGCTGTCGATTAAAAAATAGCCGCAGGCAGAAAAGTTCGAAAACCTGTACGTGCAGTCACAGCATGATGGGATGCCTGGCTTGCATACCGGCGAATCTTTCAGTACTGTTGGCCATGTGAAGTGTATACTGTAGGTTTTAATAAGTTGTATGTGTTATAAGGAGAAAATGATGATGGTACAGCAATGGAAACGATCCGTGATTACTCTGTCCGTGGCCTTGGCGGTTGGAGGATTGCCGGCCTTGGCAGCCGCTCATACCATAAAATTGGGCGCATCGGTATCCCTGACCGGCAAATACAGTACCGCCGGCAATCACACCCGTAAAGGCTATGATCTGGCAATCAAGCGCATTAACGCTGCCGGTGGCGTCGAGGTTGCGGGCAAGAAGCACCTGTTGCAAGTCATTTATTATGATGATGAGTCAACTCCGGCACGTGGTGCTCAGTTGGCTGAACGGTTGATCAAGCAGGATAAGGTCCGGTTCATGTTGGGCCCTTATAGCTCCGGTTTGACCAAGGCCATTGCCCCGGTGACGGAGAAGTACAAAATACCGATGGTCGAGGCCAACGGGGCATCACGCTCACTGTTCAATAAGGGCTATCGTTATCTGTTCGCAGTGCTGTCTACCTCCGAGCAGTACTTGCAGGCGGCGGTGACACTGGCTGCAGAGCAAGCGAAAAAAGATGGCAAGAAACCGTCTTCTTTGAAACTGGCGCTGGCGATCGAGAATGATCCTTTTTCCCAGGACATTCGGGCCGGTGTGTTAGGTGATGCCAAGCGTTTTGGAATGAAGGTGGTGGTAGATGACAAACTGCCCCGGGAACTCAGCGATATGACTTCAACCCTGACCAAGGTCAAGGCCTTGCGGCCGGATATGTTCGTGGTGTCCGGACATTCCAAGGGTGCGGCTCTGGCCACCAAGCAAATGGCGGAACTTCGTGTCAATGTACCGATTGTGGCGATGACGCATTGTGAATCGGCCAAGCTGACGGATACCAAAAAGTATGGCAACAAGGCTGAAGGCTTTCTCTGTGCCGCGCAGTGGGCGCCCACCATGACCTATAAAGATGCAACCTTCGGGACTGCCTCGGATTATGCCAAGGCCTTTGAGAAGGAATATGGTTATGTGCCTCCCTATCAGGCTGCGGAATCCAGTGCCGCCATCCTGCTTTGGGCTGATGCCTTTCACCGTGCCGGCAGTTTTGATGTTGAAAAAGTTCGTGATGCGCTGGCAGCTTCGGATCTGCAGACCTTTTATGGCAATATCAAGTTTAGCAAGGCAGGCAACAATATCGCCAAACCGATGGTTCTTCGCCAGATCCAAAATGGTAAGTATGTGGTAGTAGCCCCGACTAAATGGGCGACAGGCACGTTAGTTTATCCCAAGCCAGCAGTACAGTAATTCCCTCCGCTGTAGTTGATTCAGCCCGGCTTTGGCCGGGCTGTTCACAGTTGGTAAGTTGAATATCGATACATGCCCGGTTGCTTGTGTATTTAACCTCAATGATAGACTTCAGCAATCTTTACAGCGCTGTGCGACCTGAGATCCTGCTGGTGATCCAATCCTGATGGAAGGTCTGCAGATTCTGTTTACTGCGCCGCAGTATGCCTTGCAATTACTCCTTGATGGCTTACTGGTTGGCGCGCTGTTTGCACTGATCGGCTATGGTATGGCGCTGGTCTGGGGAGTGATGAATATCATCAATCTGGCCCAGGGGGAGTTTGTGATTCTCGGTGGTTATGTGGCCCTGCTGGTCTTCAATGCGGGTTTCTATCCACTGTGGGGTGTGCCGGTGGCAGCACTGGTTCTTTTTGTACTGGGCTGGTTGTTGTATCGGCTGGTTATTTTCCGGATTGTTGACCGCGACCTGTTTACCTCGTTGTTGGCAACCTTTGGTATATCCATTTTGCTGCAACAGCTAATGGATCAGATCTTTGGTGCCGACATCCAGAATGTCGATGCAGAATTAGGTACGACCGTGTTGATGCACGGTGACCTGTTGTTAGCCAATATTAAGCTCATCAGTTTCGTGCTTTCGATTCTTGCGGGTGGATTCCTGGTGGTTTTTTTACGGCGTTCTCGGATAGGGCAGGCGATTCGCGCCACAGCCCAGAATGCCGCAGCGGCAAGAATTCTGGGTGTTGATACCGATCGGATCTATGCTACAACTTTTTCCCTCAATGCCGCGGTTTGCGGTGCCGCGGGTGCGTTGGTGGTTATGACCTGGGTTATCCATCCCTATATCGGCCTTACCTATACGGTACGCTCCTTCATGGTGGTGATTATTGCCGGTTTGGGCAATCTGGCGGGGGTAGCATTGGCTGGCCTCGGTTTGGGGGTTGCCGAAAATATCGCCGGATTTATCTTCGGCGCCGAATTTCAGTCAGCATTTCTGTTCAGTCTGCTGGTGGTTATATTGTTGTGGCGCAATTGGCGACTACGGCGCAAGCGAGAGGTATTGCGTTGACTCTGAGGCCTAGAAAAAAACTCGTGGTTGTGGCCTTGTCCTTGCTTGCCCTATTGGCACCGTGGCTGTTGCCACAGTATCAGAACCAGCTTGCAGTATTGTGGGTGATGGTTATTCTATCCCTGTGTTGGGATATTATGGGTGGCCAGATGGGCTATAACTCGTTTGGTAGCATCATCTTCTTCGGCACAGGCATGTATGCAACCACCATCGTGCAACGCGGTTTTTTCGCCAATGCAGAAGAATATACGAGCACACTCTCCAGTGCGGCTACACACATCACTGCCGGTGGTTATTTGGGTACTTTTGCATTGGGGCTACTGGTTGGTGCAGTGCTCTGTATCATTCTGGCACTGATCCTGGGTGCTGCGGTCCTGCAATTGCGCGGACATTATTTTGCGATCTGCACTTTGGGGTTGAGTATTGCTGCCGGTGAAATCGCCAGTGGAATCGACTACCTTGGAGCAGGGTCGGGGTTGACCCCAATTACTATGCCCGGGAATTTGGGTGAACGTGGTCTGTTTTTTTACTATTATTTTCTGATTCTCGCTGTTTGGTTGTTGCTGACCCTGCGCTTCCTGTATCGCTGCCGTTTTGGCCTGGTCATCAACGCGATCCGTGATAATGAGGACAAGGCAGAGGCCATGGGTTTGCGCACCACCCTTTACAAAACAGTGGCCTGGTCGGTTAGTGCAGTGTTCCTCGCTTTGGCCGGTGGCGCCTACGGTAATTTTATCGGCTTCATTGACCCCATTGATGTGGCTTTTTCCGGCTCCACGTTGGGGGTCTGGATGATTCTGATGGCGATTCTTGGTGGCAAGGGTACGCTTTGGGGGCCGGTTTTAGGTGCTTTCATATTCCATATTACACAGGAACTGTTCTGGGCTTATTTGTTGGGCTGGCAGCGCGTGGCCATGGGCCTGTTGATTGTGCTGATTGTGTTGTTTTTCCCACAGGGTTTGATGGGCTGGATACATGAACGTTGGGGGGCGAACGACTTGTCTGATGATCCGAAGACCAATCGCGGGCAGCCGGAGCAAGGCAATGCCTGAGCTGCTGGAAGTTTGTAATGTCTCAAAAGCTTTCAGCGGTATTCGTGCCAATTGTGACATCAGCTTGTGTGTACCGCAGGGCGCCGTCGTTGGTTTGATTGGGCCCAATGGTTCCGGAAAAACCACGCTGTTCAATTCCATTGTCGGTTTTCATCCCATCGACGAGGGGACCATTAATTTTGCAGGTCGGGACATCGCTCGTTTACGGGTGCCCGATATTGCCCGCCTGGGGCTTCTCAGAACGTTTCAGCAGACCCATGTCTATGGTGCCATGGATTGTGTGCAGAACATGCAGGTCAGTACCCAGGCTGACCACGCCGGTATCGGTGGCCTGTTGCGCAGCGTTCCGGCTGGAGTGACGGAAAAAGCCGGGCAACTGCTGGAATTTGTCGGTTTGTACAGCAAGCGCTACCTACTCGCGGGTGACCTGTCTTTCGGTCAGCAGAAGTTGCTGGAGTTTGCCATGGCATTGATGAACGAACCTCGCCTGCTGCTGCTCGATGAGCCTACGGCGGGCATTAATCCTACGTTGATCAATGGTCTGATTGATCGTTTGCGGCGGGCCAATCAGGAGATGGGGATTACTCTACTGGTGATCGAGCACAACATGCGGGTGATCATGAACCTGGCTGAGCATATCTATTGTCTGGCACATGGCCAGATGCTGGCCCAGGGTACGCCTGAGGCTGTGCAGTCAGATCAACGGGTGATCAATGCCTATCTGGGGGCATCGTGATGTCGGTAACTTCAGCCGAAAATCCCAGAAAAAAGATATCCGGCCACGGTGCCGGGACCGTAGATACGGTTCTTTCTGTCGATGAAGTGAGTCGACAGGCAGGGGCGATCAAACGAGAAGGTGTAGATGCCGACAGTCTGCTGCAACTTGCCGGTAATGACCCCTATCTGCGTATCGAGGGCCTGGTTGCCGGTTACGGAAAAATGGAAATTCTCCATGGTTTGGATTTGTGTGTAGGACGAAGCCAGTCGCTATGCCTGATCGGCCCCAATGGGGCCGGGAAGTCTACAATTTTGCATTCAATTTACGGTTTTACCCGGATATTTTCCGGGCAAATAAGCAAACAGGGTAAGGACATCACCGGGCAAACACCGAATCAAAAACTGCAAGCTGCCGGTATCGCCTATATATTGCAGGATAATTCGGTTTTTCCGGACATGACGGTGGAAGAAAATCTGCTGATGGGTGGTTATTTGCAAGCGTCCAGTAGCCTGTGCAAGGCCAAGGTTGATGAAATTTTTGAAAGATACGATCGTTTAGCGGCACGCAGGCACCAGGCGGCCAAGGTATTGTCTGGAGGTGAGCGGCGCCTGTTGGAAATCTCCAGAGCGCTGGTTATGGATCCGGATATATTGCTGGTTGATGAACCTTCGATAGGCCTGGAACCGCGTTTTATCGATATGGAGTTCGATATCCTTCATGATTTACAGCATAAAGATGGCAAATGCATCATCATGGTTGAGCAGAACGCCAAGAAAGGGTTGGAATTTGCCGATATTGGCTATGTTTTAGTATCCGGCGAACTGGCTATGGCGGATCGCGGGGATCAATTGCTGGATAATCCCGATGTGGGAAGGCTGTTTCTGGGTGGTTAACCGTGAAGGTTCAGACTGAAATCCCGGTGAATACTGTGCCTGCTATTGGGGGGCCTGCTATTGGGGGATTCGGCCATTAGCTATGCCCCTGCTGACAACGTTGCCGCTGCTTGTCTATCATGGGAAGTTGATTTTTGCACCAGCTACTCATTAATTTTTCAGTCAGGATTGTTTTTCACTCAGGCCCAACCTGCGCATTTTGTCCCAAAGTGTTTTTCGGCTGATTCCCAGGGTCGTAGCGGTATCTGCAATCCGGTTGCTCTGCTCGGCAAGAATGCGCCGAATATACACTTTTTCGCATTGTTGAACGTAGCTGGCTAACGTTTCCCGGTCTTCACCGGGTGGGGCCAGCAACGCTTGCCAGTTTTTACCAAACAGAATTTCCGGTGTTAGTGTCGGTGAAGGACTGAGAATACTGGCACGTTCCAGACAGTTGTGTAGTTCCCGAATATTGCCCGGCCATGGATAGCTCAGCATCGCTTCCTGGGCGCGGTGGCCAAGGACACACCGCTGTTTTGTCTGCTGTAAAAATCGTTCGGCATGCCAAAGAATATCCTCGGCACATTCGCGCAAGGGGGGGACTTCCAAATTGACCACGTTGATACGAAAATACAGGTCTTCACGGAATTGACCGTTCGCGACCATGCCAGTAAGGTCCCGGTGAGTCGCACAGATCAGCCTGAGTTTCACCGCAATGGTTTGTTCTGAACCTACGCGCTGTACGCTTCGCTCCTGAATTGCCCGTAATAATTTTACCTGCATGGATAAGGGCATATCACCGATCTCATCAAGAAACAAGGTGCCTCCATGTGCCTGTTCGAAGAGCCCCTTTTTGTTGCGTACGGCTCCGGTAAATGCGCCTTTTTGGTAACCGAATAACTCCGATTCCATCAAGTTCTCCGGAATGGCCCCACAATTGACCGCGACAAAGGGTTGTTTGTGTTGCCGGGCGGTAATCCTGTGCAAAGCTCTGGCAACATACTCTTTGCCGACCCCGGATTCTCCAGTAATCAGTACTGTGGTCGCCGTGGCAGCCAGTAGTGGCAATGTGGCCTCAATCGATCGCATTCCTGGGGCGCTGCCCAGTGGGGTTGCGAACTCACCGACCGGCTCCACTCGCTGACAGATGGACTTTATCCGTTGTAATAAATCAGCCACATCAAAAGGCTTGGTTAAATAATCCTCGGCACCCATCTTCAGCAACCGTACCGCCTGATCGACGGCGCCAAATCCGGTAATAAAAAGAAACGGAGGGATCACATCACTGTGATCTCGGAGCCGGGAAAAAAGCACTTCCCCGCTCATGTCAGGCAAGCGGATGTCACTGACCACAAGATGATAACGTTGCTGACGTAGGGCCTTAAGAGCGTCTTCACCCCGCTGATACCACTGGCAATCAATGCCTTCAAGTTCAAAGCGCTCACACAGTGCCTCGCCGAGGATTTCATCATCCTCAATCAAACAAATCCGACAGTTCATTCTGTGCCCTCATCTACAGGCACCTCATCAATGGGGGCCTCATCTGCGGGTAATACCACCAGAAAACGTACTTCAGAGTCCTCTGAGGTCGCTTCGATATGCCCTCCCAGCTGTTGTACCAGTTGGTAGGTAACCCACAGTCCCAATCCATGACCCCCCTCGCGATAAGAAACGAAGGGCTCAAACAGTCGCTCGAGTTGTTGTTCGGCAATAGGGGTGCCTGTATTGCGGACGCAAAGACGAAATTGTGAGGCTTCACAACTGGCGCTGTATTTCACCCAACCACTGCTGCCGGCCGCCTGAATGGCGTTGGTTAGCAGGTTGAGCAGAATCTGGCGTACCGGGGCAGCGGGTATTGCCACCTCACGAGTGAAGGTCAGTTCAGCTTCCAGTGTTACCTGCTGCTTTTGTAACTGCCCCTGAAGCAGGGTCTGGATATCCTCCAGATCCCGGGCTTGTAGTGAGCGACGTTCGGAACGGGCCTCGACCAATAGAGCGGCGACCGTATCCTTGATCTGCAACATTCCACGTTCCAGTATGCCCAAAGTGTGTTGACTGCGTTGATCCAGGTTGTCACGGTGTTTGAGTGTATCCAATGCAGTTAACAGGCCGGCCAGCGGATTATTAATTTCATGAGCAATCCCTGAGGTCAATCGACCAACGGCTGCCAGTCGTTCAGAACTGAGCATCTCGTGTTCCAGCACTGCTTTCTCTTGCAGCGTTTCGACCATCTGGTTATAGGTGCTGAATAATCGTCCTAATTCATCACCATAATCATAGGTTTCCAGTTCCATCTGTTGTGGAATTTCATGTTGGATCTGTTCCATCAACCGCGTTAACCGCAGCAGCGGGGTAGCCATGCGGTATCCCCAATACCAGTTGATGGGCAGCAATATCGCCAACACTAACAAACCAAATAGTGCCGCACTCAAAGAACTGCTCAAAAACATGAAGTTTAAAGCCGGCAGGGAGTGCATCAGTATCATGGTGCCCAAACGGGTATTACCATCTACGATCGGTACGGCAATAAACAGATAGGGTGATGTTGGTGCCTCGAACACCACCGGCGAAGCAATCTTGTCGGGGGCGATGCGGCTGGCCAACTGGGCATATGCGGTTCCGTATTGCCGCAATGAAGTCAACATTGGGAACCGATTTGGGTCACTGGAGACAAAGATTTTCATTTTGCGGGTCAGGACCAGAATAAATTGAGGCTGCACTGGATTGTTCGCAATGGTGTCGTGGATCGGTGCGCTGACCAACTCAAAAGCACGCCAGATGTTGTCATGCAACAGGGTGGGAATCAGGGTTTGGGCCAGCGTCCGACCCAGGCTGGCTGAGCCAGCGATAAGAGAAGCCCGTAAATCCCCGTAACTTCTATACATCAGCAACGTGGCAACGGAGAATGTCGAGACCAGGATCAATGCTGCCCCCCAGAGTGGAATTTTATGTGCGATACTCAGATCAAAGACCCGCCGCAGAATACTCCGTCTCACGGTATCGGATACTCGCCAAGAACACGCATCATGCGAATGACACTGTCATAAAGTTGTGGTTGCTGAATACTGAAACCGTCAAGCCCGAGTGCGGTAAGCAGCTTGCGGCCAAGTGGGTCATCGGCCATGCCCAGCAGCATCTTTTGTACCTGCTGAAAGAGTTCAATCGAGACCGTATCTTTGTGGGCCACCAGTGGTGGCGCACCAAATTCTTCAGAACGGCCGATAATGCGGGTCCTGTCGGTCAATTCCGGATCCTGGAGATGCAGTGTTTCCCAGACAAAGCTATCTACCGCGCCGGCTTGGGCTAGACCGGAAGCGACCGCTTCGATCACCTTACGGTGCGACCAGGTAAAAAAGGTCTTGCGAAAAAAATTCTTCGGGTCTTCTCCCAGTTGCTTGAGCTGGTAACGAGGTACCAGATAACCGGTATTGGAAAAGGGGTCGGCATAGGCAAAAATTCGACCTCTCAAATCTAACAGCTTATGGCTCTTCTGATCATTGGTATTGATAATGAGATAGGACCGGTAACTGGGTTTGCCGCCAAATAATGGCACTAACAATAACTTCAGTAATGGCTGCAGATAGATGTAGGGATAATCACAGATCCAGGCGAAATCAAGCTGCTTCAAGCGCAGTAAGTCCATGGTTTCACGATAACTGTCCCGAACCACAAATTTAACCTGCCGCCCTAGTTTAACCTCCATATAACGTCGCCAACGTTCCAGCAACTGATATTCATCATGCAAAAAAACCGGTGTCATACCAAAGCGCAGTACTCTCGGTGTACTTGTCGCCTGGCTGGTCGAGAACAAACCAGCACTGCCAGACAGTAATAACGGGGCAATTCCCAGTGCACGTACGATACGGCGACGGTTACTCACTTGTAACCTTTTCATAGCTGTTTACCCCTGAGGTTTCGAAAATGTAACACCTTTCACGCTGCCCTGGAACCGGGTTTCAAGATTGTAACAGAGTGCGTTCTCAGAAGCATTGAATTCAGTCTAGAAATAATAATTAATTGTTATATGTCATATAGTTAAATAAATATTATTCGATTGGCACCGTTTGTGCTTACAGCTTGATTGACATTGACATTGACTTGCCGGCAATTGGTCAAGCCGGTGGACGGATCTCGGTGTTCGAATCGACTTGCAGACACCACAACGTTACTTTGGAGGTAACAGCCCATGAGAGAAAAGATACCCCAGAACTCTCGTCGTAATTTTCTAATGAAAATTGCGACAGGGTCGGCAGTTACTGTGACTGCCAGTGTGGCAGCACCTGGTATTGCGCTGGCCGCAGAAAAGCCAAAACACTACGGCATGCTCATCGATACCCGTCGTTGTATCGGTTGTCACGCCTGCAGTGTGTCCTGTAAAACGGAAAATGAGGTCCCCTTAGGTGAGACCCGATCCTGGGTTGAATATATTGAAAAGGGACGCTTTCCCAATGTTCACCGCAGCTTTCTGCCGCGCCTTTGCAACCAGTGTGAAAAGCCGGCTTGCGTTAAGGTCTGTCCTACCGGTGCAACCTACAAACGCAAGGAAGATGGCGTAGTGGTCATCGATAATGACGTTTGTATCGGTTGCAAATACTGTTTGCAAGCCTGTCCTTATGGGATGCGCTTCCTCAATCCAATTACCGGTGCCGCTGATAAATGTGATTTTTGTCTGCACAGAATCGACAATGGCCTGGTGCCAGCCTGTGTTAATACTTGTCAGGGCAGGGCGCGGATTTTCGGTGATCTCAATGATCCCGAGAGTGAGATCTCGAAAGTGCTGGCCAATAACGCAACCACGGTATTACGCCCGGAAATGGGAACCTTTCCGAATGTCTTTTATATCGATGCCGATCATACCGATGAGCGGGATGCGGCACGAACCGGTGAATATGTGCGGGTTGAAACACACCGCCGTCAACTAAAGAGGGTTTAATCATGCTTGAACTTCATTGGGGACTTCCCGTTATTCTCTATCTGTTCCTCGGGGGCTTGGGAGCCGGTGCCGGCACAGTCAGTGCTTCGATATTCCTGCGTAGTGGTGGTGGTGATCTGGCCGGTTCCAATTTTCGTTTTGCCCGTTGGGGTGCACTGGTGGCACCGATAGCAGTTATTGTCGGTACCGGTATGATTGTATTGGAGTTGGGTTCATTTCAGACCGGGCATTGGTTTAAATGGATCAATTTATTCAAGACCATCAATCTTTCGCCGATGTCGATCGGCTCCTGGATGCTGGCCCTGTTTATCCTGGTGAGCCTGGTTTATGCCTACACCTTTCTTCCTGATGATGCACATCCTGGAGACCATCGGCACCGCCTGCGTAAGGTGCTGGCTTGGGTTATGGTACCGTTGGGTGTCGGTGTCGCCCTATACACCGGTATTTTGCTTGGTGCTATGCCGTCACGTCCGTTCTGGAACTCACCAATTTTGGCGCTGTTGTTTCTGGTGTCTGCCCTGTCCACTGGTGTCGCTGCGATTATCTTGCTGCGAGCTTTATTTGGTCACAAGAACAAAATCGATGCCGATAACTTCGAACGCAATAGCTATATGCTCAGTTCCTCCGATATGTTATTGATCGGCTTCGAGGTGCTGGTGGTGTTCCTGTTCGTGATGTATGCCCACTTGACCATCGGTGGTGTTGAGGATGCCGTATCTGTGATCACCGGTGGTCCCCTGACCAGCCAGTTTTGGTTTGGTTTTGTGGTGCTGGGGCTGTTGCTTCCTGTCGTAATCGAACTTAAATACGTGTTCCCGACCCTGCTCTAT
>DRJH01000446.1 GCA_011052285.1 Gammaproteobacteria bacterium | reverse complement strand
GTACTCGAATGCTCACATATGACCTATAGGCTCACATTCTCCGTGCGAAAATGCCTGGTACTGAACCAAAATCTAAATACGCTGAATCGTTACGTATTTTATAACTGGAAAATCTGTAATGACTGCAAAGATCGTTAACAAGTGGCTCGAAAACCGGCCCGAATCTTTTCATGAGTGGCTTAACGGGCGTCGTATTGACGAGGTGGAATGTGTTGTCGCCGATATTGCCGGTGTGGCACGCGGTAAAAGTATGCCGGCCAGGAAGTTCGCTCGCCAGGAGCGATTATTCTTGCCGATATCGATCTTTTACCAAACCATCACCGGAGCCTATGCAGAACTGGAGGATGTCGAAAATCAGTGGACTGAACCGGATATGTTGTTAACCCCTGACCTGTCTACCGCAACCGCAGCACCCTGGACAGGTGACGTCACCTTACAGGTGATCCATGACATTACCAACCTGGAGGGAGAGCCTATTACCATTGCTCCACGCAATGTGCTCAAGCGGGTGCTGGATTTTTATCAGGAGAAAGGATGGCAGCCTGTGGTGGCGCCGGAACTGGAATTTTACCTGACCAAACCCAATATCAATCCGGATAATCCGATCGAACCCCAGGTCGGGCGTACCGGTCGCAAGGTGGTCGGGCGCCAGGCCTATTCCATCAGTGCGGTGGATGAATACGGTCCGGTGATTGATGATATTTACGACTTTTCCGAAGCCCAGGGCTTTGAAATCGATACTATTATTCAGGAAGGGGGGGCCGGACAAATTGAAATCAATCTGCAGCACGGGGATCCTGTTGCACTGGCTGATCAGGTATTCTATTTCAAGCGTTGTATTCGTGAAGCTGCGTTGCGGCATAATTGTTTTGCCACCTTCATGGCCAAACCGATTCAGGATGAGCCAGGCAGCGCCATGCATATTCATCAAAGTATCGTTGATACCCGTACCGGCGAGAATATTTTCAGTCACCCAGATGGTTCGACAACGAATCTGTTCTATGGTTTTATCGCCGGTCAGCAAATCTATTTGCCACAGGTGTTCAGTATGTTGGCCCCGTATGTGAACTCGTACCGCCGGTTTGTACCGGGGGAGGCAGCTCCGATCAACTTGGAATGGGGCGAAGATAACCGTACCACCGGTATTCGTATTCCCATTGCAGCGCCTCAGTCCCGGCGGATTGAGAACCGCATTGTCGGCATGGATTGCAACCCCTACCTGGCACTGGCTGCTAGCTTGGCGAGCGGGCTGTTGGGCATGAACCATGGCCTTACTCCACGACCGGAAATGACGGGCGAAGCGCTGGAATCGGCCATTACTTTGCCGCGCAGTTTAATGGCTGCATTGGATTTGTTTGAGCACGACAGTGAAATCACCGAACTGCTCGGTAGTGAATTCTGCCGGCTGCACCGTGCTATCAAGCGCTCTGAATCCGATGAGTTCCTGCAGGTGATTTCATCCTGGGAGCGCGACCATCTGTTACTGAATGTATAACCTAAAGGTCATGACCATGCCTGACTACCCCGATCAACTGACGACTCAGGAACTGCAAACACTGGATGGTGCCCACCACATTCATCCCTTTACCGACAGCGCCGGCATCAAGGCCCATGGTGCCCGTATTATCAGCCGTGCCGAGGGCGTGTATCTGTGGGACAGTGATGGCAATAAACTGCTGGATGGTATGGCCGGTTTGTGGTGTGTTAATCTGGGCTATGGCCGCAAGGAACTGGTTGATGCCGCTGCTCAGCAGATGTTGCAGCTGCCCTATTACAATACTTTTTTCCAAACCACCCATCCGCCGGCAATCATGCTGGCAAAGCGACTGGGCGAGCTTGCCCCCGGTGATCTTAACCGGGTGTTCTTTTCCGGTTCCGGCTCTGAAGCCAACGATACCAATCTACGCATGGTTCGCCATTACTGGTCCTGCCTTGGTAAACCGGAAAAGCATGTCGTCATTTCCCGAAAGAACGCTTATCATGGTTCAACGGTGGCGGCCGCTTCTTTAGGCGGTATGGCGTTTATGCATGCCCAGGGTGGACTACCCATTCCTGGCATCACCCATATAGAACAACCTTATTGGTATGGTGAAGGTGGTGATCTGTCAGCTGCCGAGTTCGGTCTGGCCCGTGCTCGCTTACTTGAAGATGAAATCGACCGCATCGGCGATGACAAGGTGGCGGCCTTTATCGCTGAACCGGTACAGGGGGCGGGCGGTGTGGTGATTCCTCCAGCAACGTACTGGCCTGAAATTCAGCGTATTTGTGATGAGCACGAGATTTTGCTTATCGTTGATGAGGTAATTACCGGTTACGGCCGTACCGCCAACTGGTTTGCCAGCCAGACGTTCAATATTTGCCCTGACATTATGACTACAGCCAAGGGATTGTCTTCCGGGTATTTACCGATCGGTGCATCTTTGGTCTGTGATAAGGTGGCCGATGTTCTCGAGGAAAAGGGCGGCGAGTTCGCCCATGGTTATACCTATTCGGGTCACCCGGTAGCCTGCGCCGTAGCACTTGAAAGTCTGCACATTCTGGAGAAAGAAAAGATTATTGAAAACCTGCAAAAGGACATTGCCCCTTACCTTGCGGAAAAGTGGCAAACCCTTGCCGATCATCCACTCATCGGTGAGGCACGGATTTGCGGCATGATGGCAGCGATTGAGTTAACCCCGGATAAGGTAGCACGTGCACCCTTTGCCGGCGAACGAGGGCAAGCCGGACTGATTTGTCGTGATATTTGTTTTGCCAATGGCCTGGTGATGCGCTCGGTCGGGGACACGATGGTTATTTCACCACCACTGGTGATCACCAAACCCCAGATTGATGAGCTGATCGAGCTGGCGTTCAAATCACTGGATATGACCGAGCAAAAACTTGCACAAGATGGTTTGTTAAAATCTACAGTCTGAGGAAGAATGTCATCCCTATCCGCATGCGGGCTAACCGATAGTGATTAGCCAAATATTGGTACCTTCCTTAACCCATCTTTGTCAAAATTTACCCACAAATGCGGTAAATTAGCTAATTTCCCCAGGTCATGAAAATATAAGTTGCTTATAAACAATAAGATACGAATTTCTTTATGTGAGATGTCGTATGTAGTGCCATAGCGATTAACGAGGGAGAAGTGGCCCTGTACTGCCATTCCCTGCGTAGAGAAAAAAAGGAACAAGCCATTGTTGATCGCTTCTCGAGTCGTTTTGAACAAGCACTGGAACACCTGGAACAAGGCTTAGGGCAACCACGGCGGATGAAACAGGCCGACAAGGTACAACAGAAAATCGGCCGACTGCGGCAACAATACAGCCGGGTCAGTGGGCAATACG
>DRJH01000445.1 GCA_011052285.1 Gammaproteobacteria bacterium | reverse complement strand
CTGGATACCCTGGTTGCCGACATCCGTGATGATCTGGAGCAATTCGGTGTTCATTTTGACTGCTGGTTTTCCGAACGCAGCCTGGTTGACAGCGGTGCCATTACACGGGCGATTGAGACGCTCAAAACCAACAACCATCTATATCAACAGGATGGTGCCTGGTGGTTTCGCTCTACCGCCTTCGGCGATGAAAAAGACCGTGTTGTACTACGCGAAAATGGTGCACACACCTATTTTGCTGCTGACATCGCCTATCATCTGAACAAGGTTGAACGTGGTTTTGCCGTGCTGATTGACATCTGGGGCGCTGATCATCACGGCTATATCCCCCGGGTTAAGGCCTCCTTCTCGGCCCTGGGCCAGGATCCACAGGCCCTACATTTGTTGCTGGTGCAATTTGCGGTACTGTACCGCGGCCGGGAAAAGATTTCGATGTCAACTCGCGGTGGTAGTTTTGTCACCCTTCGGGCGCTGCGTCATGAAGTGGGCAACGACGCTGCACGCTTCTTCTACATATTGCGCAAAAGTGAACAACACATGGATTTCGATCTGGACCTGGCCAAAACCCAATCCAACGAAAATCCGGTGTATTACATACAATATGCCCATGCACGCATCTGTAGTGTGTTCCGGCAGGCGGCCAAGCAGGGCATTGTGCCACCAGAATCTGCAGATTACAGCAAACTACTCCGAGATAATGAACAATCCCTGGTGGCCATTTTAGCCCGTTATCCGGAAGTGGTAGCGACCGCTGCCAGTCACTATGAGCCACATTTGATCGCCTATTACCTACGCGATCTGGCCACTGAGCTACACAGTTATTACACCAGTTGCCGCTTCCTGAAGGCACAGACAGAAGTGCGCAACGCACGCCTGCGCCTGTTGGCTGCTACCCGACAGACACTGGCCAACGGACTGGGATTGCTCGGTGTTTTAGCTCTGAAAGAGATGTAGTCTGGCCGCTTCATATGGCACAGGCACGGCGCAAACCACGCAACACCACCCGCTCCAGGAGACCGGGGTGGGTGCAGCGCTATCTGCATCCCTGCTGGCTCATGCTGATGATCGGACTACTTTGTGGCTCCTTGTCAACCTGGCTGTATCTGGGTTGGCAAGGTGCCGAAGTCGGTATGGGCCAGGGGCTGAAAACCCTGTTACATGTGACCCCGCCTGCGCCTTCCAATGCGGCTAATAAAAACACTAACAAGACTCTTCCCACAGCGCCAAAATATGATTTTTACACCCGCCTGCTCCGTAAAACACCGATGTTAAAACGGCAATTACCCACACCAAAATTGAACAAGCCTGCCAAAAAATCAAAACCGATCACGACTGGAACAACAAAATCCGCTGCCAAGAAAACCCCACAACCTAGCCAATCCAGCAGGTTCAAGCCCGGCACCTACTATATGCTCCAGGCTGGCGCCTATCCCGGTTTTGCCGAAGCCGACAAACTGCGTGCCAGATTGGCACTGACCGGGCTGGAATCACACATCGAAAAAGTCTCGATCAGGGGCAAAGGTTATTATCGCGTCCGCCTCGGCCCTTATTATAACAATACGAACCTACAACGGGTGCGAGAACAACTGCGCGGTATGAATATAGCTGCAGAACAGATCCAGCGTCGTCGCTCCGGCACCAAAACAACAAGCAACAAACCCCGTTAACTGTTTCCGCTAACCTGATAGGTGGAAACTTCCAGAGCTTATCAGCAGTGGATTTGCTACTGTTTCCTCGTTCCGAAGTCCCTGGCTGACTTACGTCATTCGTAAGCAGCAAACAAATCCACATCCTATCGGGTGGGCGTAGGCCACTTGGAGCCCATCATCATCGGACTTTGCTTATCACGGCAGGCATGGTAACGTTAACGGAGCGTTACCATGCCTGCTGAAACGGCTAACCTAAGAGGAGAAACATCATGACCAAACTGGTTGATATCGAAGGTATCGGAGCGAGCTATGCTACCAAACTATCTGCGGTGGGCGTGAGTTCGCTAGAGGATTTATTACAAAAGGGCAGTGATCCCAAAGGCCGCAGTAGCCTGGCTGATGCATCCGGTGTCAGTCAGAAATTACTCCTCAAGTGGATAAATCGTGCTGATTTGTCACGCATCAAGGGGATCGCCACCCAATACGCGGACCTGCTGGAGGTCGCCGGTGTGGATACGGTCCCCGAGCTGGCACAACGCAATCCCGATAATTTGTGCGCCAAAATGGTCGACGTCAATACCGAGAAAAAATTGGTCCGCAAAACACCCAGTGCCTCTCAAGTCAGCAGTTGGGTTGCCCCGGCCAAATCGCTACCCCGGGCGATCCATTACTGAGCTTCGAACATGCCCGCACCTGGTCCAGGCTTGCGCTGGATCCCGGTAACTGCCTTTGCCCAAAACTGCAGCCTGCTGTGGTGTCAGAGGACCCATAGTGCCATCATAGTGGACCCGGGTGGAGAACCAGAGCGGATTAAACGGCTTGTCGACGAGGAGCAGTTGCGGGTCGAAAAAATTTTACTGACCCATGGTCACTTGGATCATGTAGCGGCAGCAGCCACGTTAAGAGAGATCCTTGGAGTCGAGATTTGGGGACCACAGCAAGCGGATGAGTTCTGGCTGCAGGCACTCCCGGAACAGGCCCGGATGTTCGGCCTCGGCGATACCCCTGCCTTGCAAACAGATCATTGGCTGGAGCACGGCCAGCAACTTGCCGTCGGCGAGTTACGGCTTGATGTATTGCACTGTCCGGGTCACACCCCGGGTCATGTGGTTTTTTATGAAGCAACCGCCAGACTGGCCCTGGTGGGTGACGTTCTTTTCAAGGGTTCGATCGGCCGCAGTGACTTCCCGCAGGGCGATCACGCCCAGCTGTTGTCTTCAATCCACGACCGGCTGCTGCCCCTGGGTGATGATGTCCGTTTTCTACCGGGCCATGGCCCAATGTCGAGTCTGGGTGAGGAACGCCTGCATAATCCTTTTTTGCAATAGCCCCGGGTCAACTCACAACGGCTACCATCCAACCCAGGAATAATCTTTCAGCTTATCAGGAGAACTCATGAGCAAGCAATACGTCGCCACAGATCAGGCACCCCGTGCTATCGGCAGTTACAGTCAGGCCGTAAAATGCGGCAATCTGGTCTTTATCTCAGGTCAGATACCCTTGCTGCCGAAGACCATGGAAGTTCTCAACGACAGTGTCCACAACCAGATCAGGCTGGTCTTCAATAATCTCTCTGCAGTCGCAAATGCTGCCGGTGGCAGCCTTGCCGATACCGTGAAACTCACCGTCTTTCTGACCAACCTTGAACATTTTCCGGTTGTTAATGAAGTCATGGCCGAGTTTTTCAACGAGCCCTATCCGGCCCGTGCTGCCGTCGGTGTTGCCGCCTTGCCTAAAGATGTGGTGGTTGAGATCGAGGCTATACTGGCCTTGTAACCCGGAATCAAGCGGACGGTATATCCTCTTTTGCCGTATTGGCAAGTATGAAAATTCCAACCGGTCACGGTACCCCGCTGGTCTCCCTGCAAGGTGTTGGCCCGGCGATCGCTGCGCGCCTGGAAAAGCTGGGTATTGATTCCGTCGAGTCACTGCTTTTCCACCTGCCCTTTCGCTACCAGGACCGCTCCCGTGATATTCCACTGGCCACATTACGGCCCATGCAAACGGTTTCAGTGGTCGGCGAGATATGCGACAGTCGCCTGTACTTTGGCCGTCGGCGTGCCTTATTGGTGCAACTCCGTGATCCCCATAACGACCGGCCCGGTCGCTTACAGATCCGACTCTTTCATTTCAACGAGGCACAACGTCGGCAGTTGTCCCGCGGTCGTTGGTTACGCTGTTTCGGTGAAGTTCGCCCTGGCCCCGATGGTCCTGAGCTGATCCACCCCGAATACCGCCTCTTTGACCATCAGCCACCACCCCCCACTGAGCGCACGCTGACCCCGGTCTACCCGGCCTGCCAGGGAGTCAGTCAGCAGACACTGCGCAAGCTTTGTCGACAAGCCCTGGATGATTTGCCACTGACCCTACCGGAACTGTTACCCGATTACTGCGGTCTGGACCAGAACCTCCCCGCACTGGGTGAAGCGCTACAATTTCTGCATCTACCACCCGCCGACACCGATACCGAATTACTCACCCGGGGCCAGCACCCGGCACAGCAGCGTCTGGCACTGGAAGAATTACTGGCCCATCGCTTGGCACTACTACGATTACGGCAGCGGCGACTCGCCGCTAAGGCACCGAGTATGAACAGTACGGGGATGCTATGGCAAACACTTCGCAAGCAACTACCCTTCGCACTAACCGCAGCACAGCAACGTGTACTCAATGAGATTGAGGCAGATCTGGCACGAAATCGACCCATGTTACGACTCCTCCAGGGAGATGTTGGCTGCGGCAAAACCATTATTGCTGCGGCTGCGGCGCTATGGGCTCTCGAAGCCGGTTATCAAGTGGCATTGATGGCACCGACGGAATTGCTGGCCGAGCAGCATTTTCACAATTTCAGCCAGTGGTTAGCCGACTTTCCGATCCCACTCCACTGGCTGGCCAGTGGCATAACCCGCAAGCAGCGTCAACAACTCCACACTCAACTGGTCAGCAATCAACCACAAATCGTGATCGGCACACATGCCCTGTTTCAATCTACCGTGACCTTTACCCAGCTGGGCCTGATTATTGTTGATGAACAACACCGCTTTGGGGTCGACCAACGTCTGGCCTTGCGCCAAAAAGGGCAAGCCAAAGGGCTGCAACCACATCAGCTGATTATGACGGCAACACCGATTCCCAGAACCCTGGCCATGACATTGTATGCAGAACTTGATATTTCCAGTATCGATGAACTACCACCGGGACGACAGACGATAACCACGGTAGCGGTTCCTCAAAGCCGCCGTGATGAGGTGGTGGAACGAGTGCATCGCGCCTGTCAGAATGGTCAGCAAGTGTACTGGGTCTGTCCTCTAATCGATGAATCGGAAGTTCTGGCAGCCCGTGCCGCAGTGACCACTGCGAGTGAGTTGCAAGCTGAACTGAAGGACCTTGCCATCGGCCTGGTACACGGGCGTATGAAGAGTGCCGAGAAAGAAGCCGTAATGACCCGGTTTCGCCATCACGACATCGGGCTGTTAGTGGCCACTACGGTGATTGAAGTCGGTGTGGATGTACCCACTGCCACACTCATGATTATCGAGAATGCAGAACGCCTTGGCCTGTCCCAACTGCATCAACTACGAGGCCGCGTCGGCCGGGGTCAACAGGCGGCCAGCTGTGTTCTGCTCTATCAACCGCCGTTGGGCGAATATAGCCGCAAGCGACTGACGGCCATGCGCGAAACCAACGATGGCTTTGCGATTGCCCGTCGCGACCTGGAGCTAAGAGGCCCTGGCGAAATTCTCGGAACCCGTCAAACCGGGCTACAACAGCTACGGATCGCCGACGTTATCAGGGATCGCGCCTTGCTACCGCTTGTTGCGACACTGTCCGCACAAGTACAGCAAGCAGCTACCGTCGATGCCCTGATCCAGCGCTGGATTCGGGATGCCGAACCCTATGGTGATGTTTGATGTTGTGGATCCAAAACCTGGAGACAGAACAAAAAAACCGACCGGTCATCGGCAAACAGGCGGCAGAAATCGTACCGCCACCGTGGTCTCGGGAAAAGGAGCACAGGTCCAGGTCACAGAACCCTTACCCAAACTACCCTGCAACACTACCAGTTTATCGGCCAGATCACTGTTCAAGGTGGGGGCGGAGGCCATTTTTATCGATATCCTTCCTGCGGATTTCACTTCAATAGATTGTACAAATGCCCCTACAATAGAGGTCTTTGAAGGCAAACCTGCTGACTGATTATTGCTGGGCCAGACGCTGTTCGCTATCACAGTTTCTGACATAGCAGTTTTCGCACCACTCGCCAGTGCAAAGGCCTCGGATACTTTTGCACGGGAGGCATAACTTTGAAAGATCGGTAGCGCGATAATGAGCAATATCGAGATCACAGCAAGCACGATCATCAGCTCGATGAGGGTAAATCCGGTCATTTCTTGGTGCCGTCTCATCAGAATTACTGCCCGCTATTGCGAACCTTGAATGGTTTTAGCAGTCGGTCAAG
Organism: Gammaproteobacteria bacterium; assembly: GCA_011052285.1. Lineage (GTDB taxonomy): Bacteria > Pseudomonadota > Gammaproteobacteria > Arenicellales > DRJH01 > DRJH01. Next base: position 1,284 of record DRJH01000445.1, on the reverse strand, counting down.
TTCGGACAACGATGAATCCGCTCCACCCTCAACCGCAGCCTCTCCCCGTAAGCTGGTGGCCACCACCTGGATCGCCTGAATTCGGGTTTCCAACAGGGCCGTCGCATCGTTGATTTCCTGTGCCAGATCCTGTAAATAATCACGCTTGCGCAGCTTGATACGTACCGTTAGATCACCGTCGGCGATTTCTCGTAGCACTTTTTTCAGTCGATAAACCGGCCCGGCAATCCGGTTACTGGTTATCGCACTATAATAGATGGCAGCAACAACCAAAACGACCTCAATCACTGCCACCACCCAAATGAAGGTCTGCAGTCGGTTACTGGAGTCAGTGCCGAGCAGTAAAAATACAGAAATCAGCACGGCATTGGCTGCTAGTATTGCGATCGTAACCACCGGTATGATCTGATTATACTGAAAACTCTTATCGACAATCAGTGTCGAACGCTTATTGTTCACAGCCTCTCTCCCTCGGCTTGAAGGGACCACTGACACACCGCAAAAAGGGGTTAGAGCCCTTTTTATGGCCTAACTCTGTTGGATTATATACGACAATCACCGAGAAAAGGGCTCTGACCCCTTTTTACGATATCGTTTGGGCTTCTTGAGTTTGGGTGTTTCGATCTGGGCTATTGGGTCTGGTGGTACCTATCTCCTTTATTCAAGAGGGTCAGAAAAAAAGGGGCCTAAGTCCGTTTTTATTAACTATACTATTGAATATAATATATTTAATTGTTGAAAAAGGGCTCTGACCCCTTTTTTCAGGGCACATGGTCGACACAAGTCATAAAATTAGCGGGGTTCTGCAACTGATGCGGCTGGATCGGCCGATCGGTTCATTGTTGCTGTTGTGGCCGACACTGTGGGCGTTATGGCTGGCGGGTCGTGGTCGGCCAGCTCCGGGTATTGTGCTGATCTTCATCATCGGGGTATTTGTCATGCGTGCAGCAGGCTGCACCATTAATGACTATGCGGACCGAAATATTGACGGCCTGGTCAAACGCACCGCCGGGCGCCCGCTGGTGACCGGGGTGATCAGCCCTCGCCAGGCACTGGTACTGTTTGCCGGTTTGTGTACACTGGCCTTTGTGCTGGTGATCAATCTCAATCGACTGACGATAGAATTGTCCTTTATCGGTGCCCTGCTGGCTGCCAGCTACCCTTTTGTCAAACGGCTCACACATTTACCCCAGCTGTATCTGGGTCTGGCGTTTGGCTGGGGCATTCCCATGGCCTATGCCGCCGAAGCCAATACCTTGACGGCCCCGAGCTGGTGGCTGCTGG
>DRJH01000444.1 GCA_011052285.1 Gammaproteobacteria bacterium | reverse complement strand
GCTAGTAGTGTTATGCCTTCAGCTCTCGGGTCTTCCGTGGCAGACATTTGCCTTGGCCCTAAGCAGTCCACCGCCAAGTCTGGCCACACAAATTTGTCGCTTTAGCACTTCACCGACTGCACCCCTTCAACATAATCATCAGTGTTGCATGGGGAGCTATTTTTGTCATGGTGGTGGCTTCGCGGGAACACCCCACAAAGATCTGGTCCCTGACCGTCTGTATCGGCTGGTTACCATGGTGATGGGGCCCTATGTGCCGGTTTATCAGACACGTATTGTTTATCACTCCCTCATTCGCGCCCCACCGAGTAGATTTTCCTGATCGTTTTCCAACCGTGGCCCTATCCGGCCATAGCTATATTTATATTCAGGAGAATCAAGATGAGAAATCGAGTTCGTTATTCCCTGCTGGCCTTGGGGCTGGTGGGTTCGACCGCCACATTTGCCGACTGCAAAGATTTGGATGTAAAGGGGGCCTGGTCACGAGCCACGGCGCCGGTTGTCAACGTTGGAGCAGTCTATTTCGACCTGACCAATACCACCAGTCAGGCGGTGACCTTGATCGGTGGCAGTACACCGGTTTCCGATACAGTCGAACTGCACAGGCGCGAAATGAAAAACGGCATGATGGGTATGCGCCATATGCATGCAGTTAAGGTTGCTGCCGGACAGAAACTGGAATTTCAACCCGGTAAGTACCATGTCATGTTGATCGGCTTGAAACATCCACTCAAAGCAGAGCAGGTCTTTCCACTTTCTTTGCAATGTGCAGATGGTAGTCAACGCAAGATCGAGGTGCTGGTGCACAAAATAATGCAGTGAAATATCATTGCTGAATACACGTATTGTGGTAGCCAGGCTGCTGCGGTTGCGGCCTGGTATTGCCGTTGAATTACGGAGTGTCTATCTACGGAGTCATTGCATGTACCTAAATCTAAGATCTATTTTGATTTTACTTGGTTCAATCTTGATATTTATCGGAGTGATCAGCAAAGCGTTGCCAGCCTCATCATCACCAACAATTAACGGGATGATCTTTTCCGAGCCAAAAATGCTCGATGCATTCAAGCTCAAAACTGCTGATGGACAGTTATTTACCCGGAAAGATTTACTGGGTCACTGGACCTTTATCTATTTTGGTTATACGCATTGTCCCGATGCCTGCCCAATCGCTATGCACCAGCTGAAGGTGCTGGAGAAGCGGTTACAAAAAACGGCCCCCGATCAGAAATTATCGTTTGTCATGGTAACCGTCGACCCGCAGCGCGATACGCCGCAAATTATGCAACAGTACGTCAATCATTTCAATCCTGCTTTTCGTGGTTTGAGTGGAGATCCCAAAGAAATCGAGGCTTTTGCGAAACAACTATACGTGGCTTACGGACGTGGTGAGGAAAACACTGCAATCGGTTATGTTATGTATCATACTGATACCATAACGATTATCAACCCCAATGGGCAGTTTGTCGCTGCATTTTCCAGCCCACACTACCCCAGAAACATGGCTCAGGATTTCCTCAAAATCATAAAGTATCCGTAACAAGAAAAAGAAAAGCGTGCCAGTGTCTTTTCATTAGGAGTGCTGCTACAGCACACAAAACACTTTTTCAGGAGCCGTTACCATGCGATTAAACCATAAACCTATTCTTTTTCTTATCATTTTAATACTGATGCTCGGTATTGCAGCCTGGAGAGCAGGTCTCAATTTACTACCAGTTACACCACCAAAGATCTACGGTATGACTTTTTCAGAACCAAAAACTCTTGCTCCCTTTGTGTTGCAAAGTGCTGGAGGACGGGCATTTACGCAAAAGGATTTGCACGGTCACTGGAGCTTTATCTATTTCGGCTACACCCACTGCCCAGACGCCTGTCCGATCACGATGCTGCAGTTCAAACAACTGCAGGAGACGTTACGCAAGACAATGCCTAAACAGCGGTTAGCATTCATTATGGTGACGGTGGATCCTGAGAGGGATACGCCAAAGTTGATGCAAGCTTATGTCAATCACTTTGCTACGTCTTTTCATGGCTTAAGTGGAGACTCTATGGAAATCAAGGCATTCGCTAAGCAATTATTTGTAGGCTACCAGCGCGGGGAGGACAACACAGCTATCGGTTATACCATGTACCACTCCGACTCCATCGCAGTTATTAATCCCGATGGCCAATTCGCGGCAGTATTTGCCAGCCCCCACAAAGCGAAAAATATGGCCCAAGACTTTCTTAAAGTTGCAGCATACCAACAACAAAGAGATCAGAGCCTTTTTTATAGATAAACATATGATTCATAATGGAAAAGCAAACGATAAAGAACCTGGTCTATTTTCTTTTATAGAGCCCCGGATAGGTAACTCCCGCAAATCCCTCGTCTTTAGTGACGGATGATAAGATGTAAGGATGAAAGATTACAAGCGAGGCAGCCATTCCCCCACGGCGATAATTATCAAGGTAACTGTCGCCAAAAAAGATCGAGTCAAGCAGCCATTTTCATAGTTATCTCGCTGTGATTGGAAAAGAATATTCAGGTCGGTATTTCAGGGTTCTGAATAAAGATTCCGAATAATGCCACCTAAGCCTTGATTAATCACTACCTGAAGTCAAATCGAACCGATGAACCCCTCACCAGAAATGGTGATGCTATTGAAAATTCGTATGTGGACTCCGGATATTCAATGCGATTATACCCGAATGATTGATCGTATCCACTATCTTCAAAGGCTTTCCATCGCCACGGATCGCTCTCCTGTGACTGCCCTGCTGGGGCCCCGCCAATGCGGGAAAACAACACTTGCACGCCTGTTCGCCCAGCAGCATTCCACCCATTATTTCGATCTGGAATCAGCCGCGGACCAACAACGCCTGCAAAACCCGGAACTCATGCTCGGACAACTTCAGGGTATGGTCATCCTTGATGAAATTCAGATCAAGCCGGAACTGTTTAATGTACTGCGCATACTGGCGGACAGGCCGGAAGGCCATCTGAAATTTCTGATTCTGGGTAGCGCCTCTCCTCATATCATGCAGCACGTATCCGAAACACTGGCCGGTAGGGTCGAATTTATTGAACTGTCCGGATTTAATCTCGGTGAGACAACGGAGATACAGAGACTATGGCTCAGAGGCGGGTTTCCCCGTTCATTTCTGGCGCATTCCGAGGCCGATTGCCAGGTCTGGAGAGACGGTTTTATACGGACATTTCTTGAGCGTGATATTCCGATGCTGGGCATCCGCATTGCACCAGCGGCGATGCGGAGATTCTGGACCATGTTGGCCCATTTCCATGGTCAAACATGGAATGCTTCGGAACTTGGGCGTTCCATGGGCCTGACTGATAAAACGGTTCGCTCCTACCTGGATATACTGACATCCACCTTTATGATCCGCCAGCTTCAGCCATGGCATGAAAACCTGCACAAGCGACAGGTTAAAGCTCCAAAAATATATTTCAGGGATTCAGGCCTGTTGCACAACCTGTTAAACATTCCAGACTATCACAGCCTGACCGGCAATCCCCGGCTGGGCGCGTCATGGGAGGGCTTTGCCATGGAGCAGGTTCTACAGGCGCTACGCCCGTCAGCAGCATATTTCTGGTCCACCTATAGCGGAGCGGAAGTTGATCTTCTTTCGAGCCGGATCCGCACAAGTTCGTACCCCATTGTCCAGCACTTCGTAGGCGATCCCTTCTTTCTCCAGTTGCCGTTTGGCCTATTCGTGACCATTGAGGTTGACACGTGCTGTATAGGGAAAATAAGAAGAAAACTTGATGAACAATGGTCCAAAGTCTG
>DRJH01000443.1 GCA_011052285.1 Gammaproteobacteria bacterium | reverse complement strand
TCCCATACCACCCAAAATGCCAATGGTCGGTTTGCCAGTTGCCATCATGGATCACCGGAAGATTTGTCTACATGAATTGCACCGTCGACAATTGACTCACGAGTGGCCAAGACACAGTCGCGGATTATCGCACCAATCAAACTGCAGTCATCAAGCGAAAATGTGAGTGGCAAACGCATATCACAGAGCTTGTCGAGTACGGCATCGGTCGTTGGCAACGACGGCGGGTCGATATACCCCCAGCTTTGATAACGACTGGTAAATGCAATCGGCTCCGATGCACCAAACCATTTGAGCTCGACACCTCGTTTGCCGCAATGGGAAAGAAAATCTGTGATGGTTGCAGGATCCAATTCGGAAACCAGAAATTGTATTGAGCTGGCAACAAACTGTTCCTTTTCAGGGCGTTGCGGCAAACGAATACCCGGCACATTATTCAATTCTGCTGCAACGGCACAATAACGTGCGTTCCAACGGGCGCAGTTTGCTCCCAGCCGGGCTAACTGTGGTCGCAAAATGGACGCGCGTAGATTATCCATACGCCCTGAACAATTGGGGGTGCTCAGCCGGATATCAGTAAAGATCTCCGCTGGCGGCCCGGCCGGGTGGTGATCATACAACATATAGGAACCCGACAAGATCGTGGCCCGTGCCATGAATTTGGGGTCATCTGATACGATCAAACCGCCTTCACCAGAGTTGAGATGTTTATAGGTTTGGGTCGAATAACATCCGGCCAGACCAAACCGGCCCGATTTCACCCCATTCCAGGCGGCTCCCATGGTATGCGCACAATCCTCGATCACGGTAACAGACTCGCGATTACACAATACCATCAGCGCCTCCATATCCACGATATGACCACGCATATGTGATAACAGCAGCAGTCGTGCACCACTTGTCGCGATTTGAATGGACAAATGATTGAGATCAATGACCAGATCTTCGGTTACGTCTACCAGCACAGGTTTGCCGCCTGCAGCCACGATCGCGCCGGGCACCGGCGAAAGAGTGAAGGCGTTGGTCAGCACCGCTGTGCCTTGCTGCAGACCACTGGCTCGCAGGGCTGTGGTTAGCGCGTAGCCCCCCGAAGCCACCGCCAAACAGTAACGGGAACCCATATAATCCCGAAATTCCGACTCCAATAACGCCGCCTCGGCGGTTTCACCTTCGACGGTGTTATAGCGGTGCAGTCGACCACCCTGCAATACCTCAGTCGCCCTGGCAATCGCCTCGGATGGAATCGGTTCCTGCTGGGTAAAGCTGCCGGTGAATGTCAGTTCCATACTCTTCATCAAGCTGTTGCAGCTGCTGCCTCACGATAGCCAAAATTATCCACATAACCAAAGAGGCCAGCCGAACCACCGGTATGGAGAAAGACGATATTTTGTCCTTTACTGAAAAAACCTTTCCTGACCAGATCAATGAGTCCGGCCATACCTTTGCCGGAATACACCGGGTCAAGAAGAATGGCATCGGTACGGGCTAACAGTTTGATGGCCTCAATCGTACTTGGTGCCGGGAAGCCATAGCCGGGGCCGACATAATCACAATTTGCCACCACGTCTTCGCGTTTCACGACCCCTGGACAACCACATTTTTCAGCAGTGGCACAAGTCAGCTTGAAGACATTATCTTCCTGCTGCTGCCTTGGTGCCCGTACCCCTATACCCAATAACGGAATACCACTGTTCATGCCGTAAAGTCCGGTAACGAGACCTGCCTGGGTACCGCAACTGCCAGTTGCGTGAACCACATGATCGATACACAGACCCATGTCATTGGCTTGTGTAACGAGTTCCATGGCGGCGTTGACATAACCCAATGCTCCGGTCGGGTTGGAACCACCACCAGGCACCACATAGGGTTTACGGCCCTCGCTGCGCAATCGGTCGGCAACCTTTTCGAGCTCGGTATTGAGATCCGGGCTCAGCGGGCGGTGTTCAATGCTGGCGCCATGCAATTGATCAAGTAACACATTACCATTGCTCGTATAGTCCGGATCGGTCTTGCCGGTACGGTCTTCCAATAGCAGATGGCAATCCATGCCCATATGAGCCGCAGCCGCTGCTGTCTGCCGGGCGTGGTTTGATTGTGTCGCACCCTGGGTCAAGATAATGTCAGCACCTTGCTCGGCCGCTTCACCCAGAAGAAACTCCAGCTTGCGTGTTTTGTTGCCACCGCTTGACAAGCCGGTACAATCATCACGTTTGATCCAGATCTCGGGGCCATTCAGCGCTTTTGTCAAATTAGTCAGATACTCCAACGGTGTTGGCAAGTGTGCCAAATGTACACGAGGGAAACGAGCCAGGTTCATCAGGATAATTTCTCCATAGATAGTGGATCACAGCACCGGTTAAACTAAAAACAAGTGCCATTTATGTAAATGATTTTTAATCATCATCAATCACAATGCAGCATTTTTGCAAAGTAGTTCAAGGCAGATAAACTATTCGGTACAATTTATGCAGAATAAAATCCTGCTGTCAATATCCCCCAAAATCCCCCAAAATCTTGTGATTATTCTGGTAACTACGACATTCCGAATAAAATTATTGAAATATATGATGAATATCAGTCAAGAAATTATTTCGATAAAGCATGTAAATATATCTTTTAGTAAAGATAAAATATATATTGGTGTCTTATATAAACATTTATTTTAGTTTTACTAAAATATTTATTTTTTTGATTGTGGTGATTTCATTCCTGGATCATTTCGGTGACTCAAATACATCTACCCTCGGGAACAAGTATGAGTCGGTCGTCAAAATTCTGAGCCTGAAGACCAGTACCAGATGAATTCGTTATGTTTGTGAGAAGAATATGATGTCTGAACAAAGATACCTGGCGTGTGTTCGTCATCCTCCTCCAGATAGCCATGTAAACACGCTGAATTGTTACAACATATAAAGATATGTTTTACTTTTTATTAAATATCATTAACTTGAATTAACTATAATTTTATTGAAGAATATTTCACAGAAGCAGTACTAATCGTCTTCTTTATGTTGCCACAGGAGCAGTACTAATCGTCTTCTTTATGTTGGTCGCCTATGCATCCACTGTTTCAACAAATCTTTTTCCCATAATCTATCAATAGGACTCATACCAATGGCCAGAAATTATCTGAAAAAAGCCCACAAGACACCAACCACAGATGACGGTGCTATCAGGGAAATTGTACAAAAAATCTTGTCCGAGATTGAACTCGGTGGTGATGCCGCCGCCAAACAATACGCCGACAAATTCGATCATTATGATGGCAATATCCTGATGACAGCCGAGGAAATTGCGGCAGCAGCTGCAAAGGTGCCACAGAAACTGAAGGATGATATCCAGTTTGCCCACGACAATGTGCGGCGTTTTGCTGAAGCCCAAAAATCGACCTTGCAGGATATAGAAATTGAGGTTGTTCCCGGCCTGATCGCCGGCCAGAAAATCATCCCCTGTCATGCTGCCGGGTGCTATGTTCCCGGTGGTCGTTACAGTCATATTGCTTCTGCTATCATGACTGTGACTACGGCCAGTGTTGCCGGCTGTCAGAACATCGTGGTCTGCTCACCACCACACCCGGGTCATGGGATTGCCCCGGCAATCGCTTATACCGCCGATTTATGTGGTGCCGATACCATTCTGGCCATGGGCGGTGTTCAAGGGCTGGCTGCCATGGCATTCGGACTCTTTGGCTTGCCAAAATCGGACATTCTAGTGGGACCAGGCAATCAATTTGTGGCTGAAGCCAAGCGAATTTTATTCGGCCGTGTTGGTATCGATATGTTCGCCGGACCAACAGACAGTCTGGTGCTCGCCGATAACACCGCTGATCCGTTGCTCGTGGCTACCGACCTGGTCGGTCAGGCGGAGCACGGCTATAACTCACCGGTCTGGCTGGTGACCTCTGACCAGACGCTGGCCGAAGAAGTCATGAAACGAATTCCAGGGTTGATCGCGGATCTCCCAGACCTGAACCGAAGCAATGCGGAGGCTGCCTGGCGTGACTATGCAGAAGTTATTGTTTGTGATAATCGGGAAGAAATGGCCGCCACAGCCGATGAATACGCGCCTGAGCACCTGACCGTACAAGCCATCGATCTCCCTTGGTGGCTGAATCGTCTGCAGTGCTATGGTTCATTATTCCTGGGTGAGGAAACCACGGTGGCCTTTGGAGACAAGGTTTCCGGTACAAACCATGTACTGCCGACATCACAGTCGGCAAAATATACCGGTGGCTTGTCGGTACATAAATATCTGAAGATTGCCACCTGGCAGCAGGCGACACGGGAAGCCACCAAACCCATCGCTGAGGCAACAGCCCGTATTTCCCGACTCGAAGGTATGGAAGGGCATGCCCGCTCGGCTGACGTTCGTCTGAACAAGTTTTTTCCTGATGAACAATTTGATTTGACAGCAACCGATTAAAACAAGGTATTTTGTGCCACAAACCTGCCATTTTTACTCGCCAACCGGGCGCCTTGGACTGGATTGAAATCCATGCACTGGTACAAAGCCACCAGGTATTTGAAGATATCTGGGTTGGATTGGCGGCAGCCCCCAGGATTGTTCTAAATTTCTAATCGTATGTTTGCCATCCAGATTACAAGACTGTTCTAATGGATTTATTTCAGAAACACAGGGTTTGAACCAAATGTCGATTTCACTTCTTAAAACACTGATTGCGGTTGCCGATACAGGCAGTTTTAGCGCGGCCGCAGATAAGGTGTTCGTCTCCCACGCAGCGGTGGGACAGCAAATGAAAAGACTGGAGCAAAGTCTCCAGGTCACACTTTTTGACCGCACCAGTAAGATCCCACGGCTCAATCAACTTGGCAGAGCTCTGGTGCCCAAGGCACGGGAAGTCATCCATGCCTATGAAACCATTCTGGATGACTTGACCGGAGATCCCCGGTATTTTGGTGAGCTTATCGTAGGTGCTGTTCCTTCGATGATACGGGGACTGGTACCAAAATCAGCAAAACGGTTAATTCAAAGTTATCCCGAATTGCGCATTCGTGTTGTTCAGGGGTTGTCTGATGACCTGCTGGAACAAGTTGAACGTGGTGCAGTGGATGCCGCTATTTTGAGTGAGCCAGTGAGGATTGAATCGCATCTGCACTGGCAACCGTTTGCCGAAGAAGAGCTCGTTCTGTTGGCCGCACCCGAGGTAAAAGAGGATGATCCTTACCGCCTGCTCCGTGAGATGCCCTATATACGTCATGTACGAAGAACTGCGGTAGGTTTACTGGCAGATAAATGGTTGTCTGACAATAATATCACGGTCAAATCGGCCATGGATATGGAATCTCTAGACACCCTGTCCTGTATGGTTGCACATAACCTGGGCGTTTCTGTGGTCCCTAATGTATGTGTACCCGATCCGGTTTTTTCCTCTCTGAAAAAGATCCCACTGAATTCCAAACCAACTTGTCGGGTTCTCGGTGTATTAACCCGTGCGGACTGTTCCAAGATCAGACTAGTTGATCGCTTGCTGGATGAAATAGAAAAAGTTGTCTCCGAATATGCTTAATATAAATCTATATTTTATATTTCATTAAACGTGTGTTTAGACAAACCTCACACTCCCCGGTATACAATTACTGCTAACCGACCCATAAAAAATAGGGGCGTTAAGTATGTTCTTTAAGAAAGAAATTTATTCCAGCGCAGATGCCAGGCGACTCGCAAAGAAGAAACTCCCCTGGATAGTATTTGACTACTATGACGGTGCAGCGGGTGAAGGCTATGGCGAGTGCTTGAACCGAATCGCCATACAACAGCTGCGTCTACAACCCCGGGTGCTGAATAACGTCGAACACCGAAGTCTTGACGTCAATGTTTTTGAACACAGATCAAAACTGCCTTTCGGTATCAGCCCGATGGGCATGTGTAATCTTTCAAGACCGGGCGCAGACCTGATGCTGGCCCGTATGGCGGCCCAAAATTGTAGCCCACTAGGAGTTTCGACTGCGGCTTCGACCTCGTTGGAAAAATTAATCGAAGCTGCCGATGGTAATGCCTGGTTTCAATTGTATTTCAGTGGTAATGAACAATCTTCCAATGCATTGATCAGACGTGCAGAACAAGCCGGCTATAAGACTCTGGTTCTGACGGTTGATGTGCCCGAAGTCGGTCGGCGGCCGCGGGAATTACGACGCGGTTTTAAAATGCCCTTCCATATCGGTTTGTCACAATTTGTTGATTTTGCCCTGCACCCCCAGTGGTCACTGTCGACCTTGTCCCACGGGTGGCCTGAGTTGGCGAATTTTGGTGGAGAATTCGGAAAATTCGATCGTGCCAGTAGCCGTGCAGGTGCAGACTGGACGCTCCTCGACAGAATCCGATCAGCCTGGAAAGGCCATCTAGTCATGAAAGGTGTTCTCAGTGTAGAGGATGCTCTGAGAATGAAAGAGGCGGGTGTCGATGCCATACAAGTTTCCAGCCACGGTGGCAGACAACTGGATAGTGCTCCTCCGGCAATTCATATGTTACGACACATCAGAGATGCAGTTGGCAAGGACTTTCCGTTGTTCTATGACTCCGGGATTCGCAGCGGCGAAGATGTCGTGAAAGCCTATGCGATGGGGGCCAATTTTGTTTTTCTGGGTCGTCCGCTATTGTTTGCTATGGCAGCAGGCGGCCTGACAGGTCTTGAACAAATACACAATGTGTTTTCCACTGAAACCAGTATCACACTGGCTCAAATTGGTATCCGAAAAATGTCGGCAGTGACTCGAGAAACTGTACTGTTCTCAGCTACAAGCCTTTGCAATTGAAGTGACGATACAATGGGGAATTGATCTCACCCGCACCAAACAACTAAGAAGTTTGGGTTTAGATTGGATTCCTGGGGATGGCCACCTTCATGCTTGTATCCCAGATGTTGTGGGGCCGTAGGGAACATAAAATAGGGTGCACACAGGTGTTTGCACACATCCCGGCGCAGTGGTATAGCAGCAGGTTTGGCGGAGAGGGAGGGATTCGAACCCTCGATACGTTGCCGTATACACACTTTCCAGGCGTGCGCCTTCGACCACTCGGCCACCTCTCCAGCTGAAATTACCCCTACAAATAGCGATATCCAGTCAAGCGCGGAACTGTAAACTACACGCATGGAAGATGCAAATGAAGATTTGCTGGAACTTTCGAAAAACCATGTTGTCTGACATGGAGACTAACTGACGGAAAATGTGCTGACGGCTATTTACGCAATAAGTTAATGGAACGGAGTGCAGTAAAAATGAGTCAACAACGCGATATCGTCTTCATCAGCGGTGCCCGTACTGCCATCGGCACATTCGGTGGCTCGCTGAAAAATATTCCGGTTTGCGATCTGGCCAGCCAGGTTGTCACCTCGGTACTCGAGCGTGCAAACATGGATCCTGCCTTGATCGGGCACTGTGTGTTCGGACATGTGGTCAATACCGAGCCTCGTGACCTGTATCTGTCACGCTTCGCCGCTGTCAAAGCCGGTATCCCGGTAGAAACACCGGCCCTTAATGTTAATCGCCTCTGTGGCAGTGGTCTGCAGGCTATCGTCAGTGCTGCACAAGCCATTCGTCTGGGTGACTGTGATGTGGCTGTTGCCGGAGGTGCCGAGAATATGACTCGACTCGGTTACTGGCTTCCAAGCGCTCGCTGGGGCAATAAAATGGGTGATGTCAAATTAATTGACCCATTGATCGGTGCCCTCAATGATCCTTTTGATGGTTGTTCCATGGGTGTCACTGCAGAAAATTTGGCCGTACGCGATACTATAAGCCGTAAAGAGCAGGATAAATTGGCATTAAGCAGCCACCAACGTGCCGCCAAGGCACGTGATACCGGCTACTTTGAGGAACAGATCATCCCGATCGAAATTGGTCGACGCGGCAAATCCCGGCTGTTCAGTGCCGACGAACATATCCGCATCGAGACCAGCCTGGAGGCCCTGGCAGCTATGGCACCGGTATTCAAAAAAGGCGGTACCGTAACCGCAGGTAATGCTGCCGGAATCAATGATGCCGCCGCCGCAGTGATATTGGCCGATGCCAAGACCGCTACCAAAGAAGGGCTTACCCCGATAGCCCGTCTGGTTGATTACGCCCACGCTGGTGTCGACCCCAATTATATGGGGATAGGTCCCGTTCCGGCGGTACGCAAGGTCCTGCAGCGCAGTGGTTTGCGTATTGCTGACATGGATGTCATTGAGCTCAATGAGGCCTTTGCTGCACAGGCGTTGGCTGTCATCCGTGCTCTGGATTTACCAATGGATAAAACCAACCCCAATGGCAGCGGTATTTCCATGGGCCACCCCATCGGTGCCACCGGCACCATTTTGGTGGTCAAAGCCCTGTATGAATTACAGCGTATCCAGGGCCGTTATGGCCTGATTACCTTATGTATTGGTGGTGGCCAGGGGATTGCCGCAATTATTGAGAGACTGTAGTTATTAACTATTAATCATAGTATTGCAAATGAATAGTGAGCTATTACTATAGATCATAAACAGGAGAGTGATGCGTGATCTTGATTCAACGACCGGCTGATATAACCCCTTCGGAAATCACTTCCGAAGGGTTATTTCGTCAACGCCGCAACCTGATCATGGCCAGTGCCGGACTACTACTTGGTGGCGGCATCGCCCCCGCAACCGGCGTTGCCGCAGTCAGTGACTTTCCGGGACTCAAGCCGGGACCATTTGCGACTGATGAGGAAAAGACTTCCTTTCAGGCAGTGACCAGCTACAACAATTTCTACGAATTTTCGACCGACAAGCGCCAGCCGGCCAAGCTGGCAAAAGCTTTCAAAAGCCGACCCTGGACGATTGCGTTCGGTGGAGAAATCGCCAAACAGCAGCGCTTTGATGTCGATGAATTGATCAAAAAATTTCCGCCACAGGAGCGAATCTATCGCCTGCGTTGTGTCGAAGCCTGGTCCATGGTCATACCCTGGGTTGGCATTCCACTGCATCGTGTACTCAAGGCCCTGAACCCGAGCTCCAAGGCACAATACGTGCGTTTTGAAACGTTGCTAGATCCCAAACAGTTTCCGGGTCAGCGCGGCAGTCTGTTTGGCTCTTCACTGGATTGGCCCTATGTCGAAGGCCTGCGTATCGACGAAGCCATGCATCCATTAACCCTGTTGGCCGTTGGCCTGTATGGCCGATTCATGCCCAACCAAAATGGTGCGCCGATTCGCCTGGTTGTACCCTGGAAATACGGCTTCAAAAGCATCAAGTCGATTGTTAAGATCGACCTGGTCGACAAGCAACCACTCAATACCTGGAATCGGCAGGCACCACGCGAATACGGCTTTTACGCCAATGTCAATCCAGCTGTTGATCACCCGCGTTGGTCGCAGGCAAGAGAACGACGCATCGGTGAGTGGAGTAAACGCCCGACACTACCCTTTAACGGCTATGCAGAACAGGTGGCCGGGCTGTATCAGAACCTTGATCTACGCACCAATTTCTAATCGGCGCCAAGTCCATACTGCCTGATGGAAAACCCGGCCGCCGATCTATTTCTACACGCACCTACACGACAGCGCAGGAAACTGCGCTGGCCACCCCCAGCCGCTGTTCAGGTACGCTGGGTAACACGCAGCAAACCCTGGCTGTTCCTGTTTTGCTTGACGCCACTGCTCCTGACCCTGTGGGATGTTTATTCTCACCAGCTTGCTGCCGATCCAATCAAGGACCTGACCCTGCGTTCCGGGCGCTGGGGACTGCGACTGTTGTGGGCAACCCTCGCCATCACTCCGCTGTGTTATATAACAAAGCTGCGTTCCCTGGTACGTGTGCGTCGGATGTTGGGGTTGTTTGCCTGGTTTTATGCCTGTCTGCATCTTGGTATTTATCTGGTTCTGGATCAGGGTCTGGCCTGGCAGTTTATCGGTGCTGACATCAGCAAGCGTCCCTATATTGTGGTCGGGGCTACAACCTTTACCATTCTGAGTAGTCTGGCGCTAACGTCCACCCAGGGTTGGGTTCGCCGCCTCGGTGGCAAAAACTGGCAGCGCTTGCATCGGCTGGTCTATGTTGCGGGCATTACCACCAGTTTACATTTTTTTTGGCTGGTTAAATCGGATATCACTCGCCCCATGGTCTATACCCTGGTATTAGCTAGCTTGTTTCTGGCCCGTATTCTGCACCACAACGCGCGTCGACAACGATGATCATGCGATAATGCTGCCCTGAATCTTTTCAGGGCGCTTCATGATCCGTCAATATCGTACTGAGTTACCCGCAAAACATCGCCAGGACTGGCAAACAGTCCGCTTACTGCTGCCCTATTTATGGGCCTTTCGTGGTCGCATTGGTCTGGCCTTGTTGTTCATGGTCGCCGCCAAGCTGGCCAATATCGGCGTGCCTCTGGCACTCAAGGCCATTATCGATGACCTTGATAGTAGTCACCTCCCTGAAACGGTCATGACCTTGCCGTTAGCGTTACTGGTGACTTACGGGAGTTTGCGCCTGGCAACCTCATTATTCAATGAACTGCGCAGCATTGTATTTGCCGTCGCTTCTCAAAGCGTAATTCGGGTGGTTTCACTCAAGGTTTTCGAACATTTACAACAATTGTCGATTCGTTTTCATCTCAATCGCAAGGTGGGTGGCGTAGCACGTGATATGGAACGTGGCACCCGTTCCATCGGGCAAATGCTACGGATGCTGATCTTCAGTATTGTGCCGACACTATTCGAAATTCTGACAGTGACCGGTATCCTACTTTATCAATATCGGCCGGCATTTGCCCTGATCACTCTAACCGCGATGCTTTGCTATTTCGCCTTAACCTATGCCGTCATGAACTGGCGTCTGAAGTTTCGAATCCGCATGAACGAAATGGAGTCAATGGCCAGTACCAGCGCCATGGATTCTTTGATCAATTTCGAAACGGTCAAATATTTTGGCAATGAAGCCAATGAGCTGCACCGGTATCATCACTATTTGCGCCAGTGGGAAACAGCCGCAGTAAAAAGTCAGTGGTCGCTGGCCCTGCTCAATATTGGCCAGGGCATTATTATTGCCATCGGCCTCACCTGGATTCTGATATTAGCTGCCCAGGGCGTTGTTCAGGGAGAATTGAGCCTCGGTGATTTCGTACTGATCAATGGTTTCATGATCCAGCTGTATATTCCCCTGAACTTTCTAGGCTCCGTTTTCCGTGAACTAAGCCATTCCATGACCGATATGGAACGTATGTTCGAACTGCTGGATGAAGAACCGGAAATCAAGGATGCTGAAGATGCCATCGATCTGCCTGCCGGCCCGGCCTCGGTTCGCTTCGAGCAGGTCAGCTTTCACTATCAAGCTGAGCGCCCGATTCTGCAGAATATCAGCTTCGAGATTCCAATCGGTCATACGCTAGCAATCGTCGGTCACAGTGGCTCCGGCAAGTCCACTCTGCCTCGCTTGTTGTTTCGCTTCTATGATACCAGTGCCGGAACCATTAAAATCAGCGGCCATGATATTCGCACACTGCGGCTGCACAGCCTGCGCCGCAGTATCGGTATCGTGCCTCAGGACACGGTGCTGTTTAACGACAGTATTGAATACAATATCCGTTACGGCCGCCCTACCGCCAGTCCTGAAGAAATTATTGCGGCAGCAAAAGATGCGCATCTCGACGAATTTATCGAACAACTACCAGAAGGCTACCAGACCATCGTTGGAGAACGGGGTTTGAAGGTTTCTGGTGGTGAGAGACAACGTATTGCCATCGCCCGCACTCTGCTCAAGAATCCGGCCATTCTGGTCATGGACGAAGCAACCTCCTCTCTTGATTCCCGAACTGAAAGAGGGATTCAGGGGGCCTTACAGCAGGTTACCAGCAAGCATACCAGCCTTATCATCGCCCACCGTCTCTCGACTATCGTTGACGCGGACTTAATTTTAGTCCTCGACCATGGGCAAATCATCGAACAGGGTCGTCATCAGGATCTACTGGAACAGGGCGGTGTCTATGCTGAACTGTGGAAGATTCAGCACCGTAAAGAGTCGGGCAAAAACGAGCAATGAAGTTGTAACGCAGGATAGTATTCAGTAGACCCCTGGTTAGCCCCCTGATTCCGACGGCCATAAACGGCTTGTCATCCTGCAAACACCACCTGATCAGTCTTAGTCCGATCTATTTTTGGCCGATCTATTATTGTTTACTCATCATCACTGACATCAAGTTGCCCCGACATGCGTCGGCGAATATGAGACCATGACATCCCGACTGCGAGTACACCGGCAATAGCCACCAACACCAGATAAGACAAAATGCCGTTACCATGAAACTGGATCAACTCGCGATCGATCAGCAACCATAGCAAGGTTCCAAAAAAAGCCACCGCAAGTACGATCCCGATCACACCAAGGGAATGAAAGGTGGCCCGCAAAAAAACTGCCCAGCCGATAATTAATACGATTCCGGCAAATATTCTCGGAACGTCATACTCAGGCAGAGGGACGATGGCCCAGTGATAGTAAGACTGACCCGTAGGATTATAGGTTACGAATACCAGCGCTAACGCCGCCAGCAAGCGCATAATAAATTGTTTCCAGGAAAACCCAGCGTTGCTCATTATTTTCTCCCCATACCGTATGTCGGCTATTTTGTCGCCATTGCGTATACTTCCGATTATCAGCTGCTATGATATAGTAGTTGGGTAAGTTTGATCCAGCGCATTCAATAACAATTGATTATCAGAATGGCGACCACCCTGGCATATGACAACAGCCAAATTGGATGAATTCCCGCAAACAAAGGCCCCTATAAATGGTGTCAATGGGCCGCTTTTCGTGCTGTTTATTTTCAAGCAAATGGAAAAGTCGTCCACCTTTATTCCATCATCATCGACCATTGACCTGGTTAACAAGGCGTTTGATCGCAGTCATCACTACCACTTGGTCCAGGTCAACTTCACCACGGCACTTGAGACCATAAAAAACTTGCTGCCGGATGTTATCCTCGGTGATTTCTCTGATAGCGACTCACTACAAGAGTTGATGATCGCCGGTGGCATGGCAGATATTCCGGTAATTGCAATCGGTGATGTCATCAGTAATCCGGATAATTTTGTCGATATTCTAAGCCCCGACGAACTCAGCGAAGTACTATTACAAAAAGTCGTACGTTACGCCTATGACAAGCAACGCATGCTAACGGTCATGGATGGTATCTGGGCTCACAAACAACAAGTTACCAAGACAGAACCTGTTACCGGGCTGTTAAATCGACAACATTTTTTGTCACAATTAAAAAACCTGCTGAAAAAGCAAAAAAATACCGAACGCCTGGCAGTTTTACTCTTAAAAATTGATAATTTGCGGAAAATCAATGGGGAGCTCGGTGAGACTCGTACCAACGAGCTTTTAAAGAAGGCCGCAAGACGTCTCCAGCAACTGTATTTCAAATCTGACCAGCTAGGCCATCTCGGCAATGGTTTTTTTGCCGTAATTTGTCCTCAAATTGAGTCCCGTCGGGAATTGATCGAGTTGGCATACTCTGCCGCTCGCTCTCTTAGGGCTTCCTATCGCTTTGAGCAGGAAAAATATTCGATTACAGTTTCCATGGGAGCGTGTCTGCAGGCAAAAAGTAATGAATCAGCAGCTAAGCTGTTGTATCAGGCTGAAAATGCGCATACCACCCAACAGCAAAAGGGCAGATCCGGCCTACAAATTTTTCAGGTCTCACCGACCAAGGCATCGCTGAACCGCTCCCAGATCAATAAACGTCTGAAAAAGTCACTGAAGTCCAAACGTTTTGAATTGCATTATCAGCCGCAATATGCAACCAGTGGCCATCGTGGAATCATCTCCATGGAAGCGCTGGTACGCTGGCGCTCTTCCCAACATGGACTCATTCGTGCGGACGCCTTTATTCCTGCGGCAGAAGACAGTGGTCTGATCACACCTCTGGGAATCTGGATTGTCAATACCGCCTGTCTGCAACTGGCCCACTGGCGAAAATCGGGTAATCGTTCCATAAATATCGCCATTAATCTGGTGCCAATGCAGCTCAACAGACAATTCACTGTCAATCTGCATTACGTACTCAAGCGTTATCAGCTGCCGGCCAACTGCCTGGAACTGGAAATCAGCGAATCCCGGTTCAGTGAATTGACTCCAGAAGCACTGGAGCAGTTACAAATTTTGCGCAAATCCGGGGTTCGTATTGCTGCTGATAATTTCGGAACCGGCGGTACTTCTATTCCCGAACTCAGTCATTTGCCCATCGATATTCTGAAGATCGATCGCAGGCTCACGGCTGACATCAATCAGAACATGAATGAAACCCTGACCAGTTCCACGATTGCCATTGCCAAACACCTGGGAATGACAGTGGTTGCAGAAGGCATTGAATCCAAAGAACAGGCAAAGATGCTCAGCCGTCAGAAATGTGAACGCCTGCAAGGATTTTATTTTAGCCAGGTACTTCCGGCCAGTGATTTTAAGCATCTACTAGAGGACTGAGTCGCTATCTCCGTGCGAAAATGCCTTGTACTCAACCAAAATCTAAACACGCTGAATCGTTACGCCGCTGTTACCTTTAATTGCGGGTGCTGCGACGTCCGCAAGCAAGGAATCTCCCCATTGCCCAAGCACATCAAGAATCGATATCTGATCCGGATTGTCAGCATGTTGTTGACGCAAATCGGTCAATTGCTCCGTGTATTCGGTGATCGAAAGCCACTGCCCATCGTTGCTTTCGCACAACCTTTTATGGCGAAACTGCTGCCAATCAAGCTGTTCATCTGTAGTCAATAATTCCGGCCAGTTACGGGCGCGATAGCGAAACAGCATCTTACTCAGGCGTGAGTCCGTAAAAGGAATGTGCATATTAGCCAGTTGCCCGGCCGGAGTATGCCGTACCTGGGCCATCAGGGTTCGATCAGCATTATTCAAAAAACCGTCATACAGGGCGCCATCGACATCACCACCACGTGGCACCGTGCGTCCTGAATACGCCTTAGCAACACGCTTGAAAAAAGCCGGATTGTCCATCAACTGCTGCCAGTGCTTTTGGCAGTTTTCAGGACTCAGATGAATCCGGCTGGCAGATTCCGGATCCAGCGTATCCCTGGGTGCCAGAGCAGGACACTTGTTATAACGAACTGTCTTAACCGGCAGTCTGGATACCCCCTCTGGCAAGTCTTTCCTGGCAGTAAACAAACGAAAAGATAATTCCTCCTGGTTCAATGGCAAGAATGGGGCAGGATCTATCCGCAAATCATAAACCAGCACCCCATTGCTATTGTTTGGTTCCTTAATTAATGGCATCACCAACGTCGTTGCCCCGACCGATGAAGGATACATACGAGAACTGTGCACAACAGGCTCATGTGTTCTCACATTCAGTAACGGTCCAACTTTGCGTTTGTCGCGCAATCGAAATAACCATGCATAGAGGCGTGGCTGCTGTCGATAAATCAGGCGTGCCAACTCCAGGGTAGCGCGAACATCTGCCAGCGCATCGTGGGCATTATCATGGGCGATCCCGTTGGCGATACTGAGGTGATCGAGCCGGAAAACCGGATCACCGGCATCATTTCTCGGCCATTGTATCCCCTCGGGCCGCAAGGCATAGGTCATGCGTACCAAGTCAATTAAATCCCAGCGTGAATTGCCGTTCTGCCACTCTCTGGCATAAGGATCAAAAAAATTACGATACAAAGTAAAACGGGTCACTTCATCATCAAAGCGGATGGAGTTATATCCCACGCCACAGGTTCCAGGCCTCGACAATTGCTCATGTATCTGGTGGATAAATTCCTGTTCCCGGATCCCCCTTGCGGCTGCCAATTGCGGTGTTATACCGGTAATGAGACAAGCTTGTGGATGAGGAAGGATATCTTTTGGTGGCAGACTATACAGGTTTAGCGGTGTATCAACCTCCTCAAGCTCCAAATTGGTGCGAAGACCGGCAAACTGTACCGGCCGATCAAAACGTGGATTCAGGCCTGACGTTTCATAGTCATGCCAGTAGAGTGTGTTCATCATCTGCGGTGCAATCAGCTCTGTTGGACTTCATGTAGGAACTGGTATTGGTGGCCTGGAATCGTCTGGTACCGAAATACTAAAGTTGAGACCGGTCACGAGCTCGGCTAAAAGTTGGTCTTCTACCGATATACGGCCCGCCAGCACCTCCCCAAGAGTCGAAAGATCCTGTTGCAGAGAAAAATGATCCGTTGACTGGGCATAGCGGTCACTGAAACTGACGACCTTACTCGTAGATTCCAGAATCTGCGGGTAAAGTGATTTGGCCAAATATTGGACCCGCTGACGACGTTCTCCACCTTTGATAATCCGGTCATACAAGGCAAAGTGTCCCGTGGCCACATAATCCACAAGATTCTGGCAAAATCGATGCAACAGGTCGGCAGTAGTGCCATTTTCTTGTACACAAACGTCGCTGATCTGACAATATTGCAGCAATAACCTGGCCCGCTGCTGCAGCAAATCCTGGCAGACTTTTTTGGAACCACTACGACGTTGTGGTGAACGACTTTCCATCGTGACCTCCTCTTCTGGAATCCGGTTGTTTCCAGGAGGCTGTCCAAAAACAAGGGGCCAACCGGGTTTGTTGCTCCTGCAAATCCGCTTTACCTTGCTACAATTCCAGTTCCTGGACAGCTTCCTGGTGTAACCCTACCATCAGCAACAATTTCTGGCAATCTTTAGCCATATCATGCAACAGCGTTCATCTATCCGAAAATATAAATATATTTCCTCCCGATTGCTTATTATGTTTAACAATCAGGGCATGATATTCGTTGTACAGGTTGGCATCTGGCGGAAGAGCATTCTCAAACAGTTGCTGTAACCGTGCATAGGAAATAGCTGGATTACACCAGCCAAGCTGTACAGCAAGACGGCGGGTATAGGTATCAATCACAAATATTGGGCGCTTGCAGGCGTACAGCAAAATGCAGTCGGCAGTTTCCGGGCCGATTCCCGGAAGATCCAGTAGTCGTTTGCGAATGTCCATCATGGGCAACTTTGTAAGGCCCGCAAAACCATCCTGATCCAGCAACCAACGACTGAAGTACTGTATCCTTCGCGCTTTTTGGGTATAAAACCCGGCTGGACGGATGAATTGCTGCAACGTCGCCAAATCCATATCAGCTAAATCTTGTGGCTGCAATAATTCCTTCTCCCGTAACGTTGCCAACGCCAGCTCGGCATTATGCCAGCGGGTTGCCTGCGTCAGGATTGCTCCGACAGCCATTTCAAAGGAAGTATCTGCAGGCCACCAATGCTGTGGGCCGTGTTGTTGTAGCAGGGCGTCATAAACCGCCATAACAGTGTATGTTGTGCTCAACGGCTTATTGGTGATCGTTGCGGTGATCATTGCGGTGATCATTGCATGGCTAGATTATTGATCCTAGCGGCATTCAGCTCCAGGAACTGTCCGGGAGCAAGTTTTTTTGGTAATACCAGTGTCCCATAACGAATTCGTATCAAGCGACTGACCGTGCAATCTACCAGCTGCCACAACCGTCTGACTTCGCGATAACGTCCTTCACGTAATACCACCTGGTACCATTGATTGCTACCTTTATGATGCTCGCTGTTGGTTTTTTGAATACCGCAAAAACGAGCAAGATATCCATCCAGCAACATACCTTGGCGTAATTTTTCAAGCACATCTTTATTGATCCGGCCACGTACACGACACAGGTATTCACGCTCAATCTGTGAGGAGGGATGCATCATTCGATTTGCGAATTGCCCATCCGTGGTCAACAGCAATAGCCCCGAAGTATTGAAATCCAGACGCCCAATCGATATCCAGCGCGCACTACGCAAGGGTGGTAATCCAGAAAAAATGGTTGGTCGGCCCTTGGGATCATCGCGACT
>DRJH01000442.1 GCA_011052285.1 Gammaproteobacteria bacterium | reverse complement strand
TGCACGAACTTGCCGGCAGCTACGCTGCTCTACTGGCCTTTACTTTGGTTTTTATCACCATCTCGACACATCGTTTTCGTAAAACGATCGGTTAGGATATAATATGTTTTGATAGCACCGGATGTGGATCGATTGTTGGTCTTTTTAGTCTGCCTCCATTAAAGTCTTCGTCCTCGAAGCCGATACGACCGTGTCGGGTTGTGCAATTATTAAACCTTATAAAAACAAAGGAAATAATTTATCATGAATGCAAAAAACCGCTTGCTTGTTGGTGCTGTTCTCATAGCAACAATTCCGGCTGCCATCACCGGTTTGGTCAGTGCCTGGATTGCATACAAAACCAGTACAGAGATCTTGCGCTCACAAGCACAAAACCATCTGGTTGCAACACGTGAGGTCGAAAAATCACAGATAGAGGATAGCCTAAAACAAATTGTTACCCACGTAGACTCGTTGGCCAAGGGGCGAATGATTCGCGATGCTATTAAAGAATTTACTCACAGCTATCCCAGCTATCAACAGGAAGTTGGTAGCAGCAATATCAACCAGCTCCGAACTGAACTAACCGCCTACTATCAACAAAAATATCTGCCGATATTGAAGTCAAAAAATCCTCAGTCTTCCTTCAATCCCAAAGATTTTGTCCAGCAGCTACCCGATGCCGCAGTACTGCTGCAATCGAACTATATTGTTAAAAATCCGAATCCAGTCACCCAAAAACAACTGCTGGATGCGGCAAATGATCCTTCAATCTACACCCGTAGCCATCAGCAATATAATCGAATATTAAAAACGTATCTGAAACGCTTCGGTTATGAGGATATCTACCTGGTAGACCCTAAATCTGGCATCATCGTTTATTCCATGCGCAAAAAAGCGGACTTCGCAACCTCGCTTATCAAGGGACCGTTTCGCGACTCTCCGCTGGCCAGGGTTTTTCAACAAGTCATCAAGGGTGGCTCTAAAGGCCCGATCGTCATCAGTGACTTTGCACCGTATGCGGGTTTCTTTGACTTGCCTTCGGCATTTTTTGCTGCACCACTTCCGGCATTCCGCGGGCTCAGTGGGGTCCTGATAGTACAATTATCTCAGGCACGTATCAATGATGTGATGACTTTCGATGGAAAATGGCGGAAAGCGGGCCTTGGTAATTCCGGTGAGTCCTATTTGGTAAGTCGTGATGGCACACTGCGTAGTGTACTTAGAAGCAACGTTGAACATCCGGACCTCTTCACAAAAAGTCTACAACATAGCGGCCTTGGGGCTAAGAAAATCGCTCTTATCCGTGCTCAGGGGACTGCCGTCAGTCGTCTTGCGATGACTTCGGACGCGGTACAGTATGCCTTGCAAGGCAAAACCGGTGTCACAAAATTTAAGGACAGGCTCGGTAATTCTGTGCTCGCAGCTTATTCTCCGCTAAAGTTGACCGGTCTTGATTGGGTCATCATCAGCCAGATTGATGAGCAGGAGATACTATCCCCGCAGCAAATCCTGTTAAGTCAGGTAAAAGTTTCCCTATCTGTAGTTCTTCTGGTCATGGTCTTATTGTCTATTCTTATCGGCTGGTGGGCATCCCGCAAGCTGTTCGCGCCGGTCGACGAACTGCGCGCAACGGTGAATACTATTGAAAAAGATGCAGATCTGACCATTACCATTAAACGGTCTGGTGATCTGACAGCAGACATCTCCGATTCTCTGAATCAAATGTTTACACGTTTCAGGAATGCGATCCTTGCTATCTCAAACTCCGGGAAAGAACTGAAATATGCCGCCAATGAGGTTGCACAAATTGTCAATACGACCAGCGCCGGAATCGAACAACAAAAGCTTGATACCGATAGGATCGTTGAATCCATTCTCTCTATCCGTGAGTCTTCGGACCAGGTCGCAAGCCTGGCCAATGAAACAGCAGAATCCGCTACATTTGCCCGCAACGATGCACAAAAAGGAGCAGTGGTTGTCAAGCAGAGCGCAGAGACAATTAACAGTCTCGCCAACGACGTTAATAACGCCGCCAAAGTTATCGAAGAGCTCGAGTCCGATGCACAAAGTATTGGTGGTATTCTCGATGTAATCCGGTCCATCGCTGAACAAACCAATCTGTTGGCCTTAAATGCTGCGATCGAGGCTGCCCGTGCAGGTGAACACGGCCGTGGGTTTGCCGTAGTTGCCGATGAAGTGCGCACCCTTGCTGGCAGAACGCAGCAATCAACGGAGGAGATTCAGTCCATGATCGAGAAATTGCAGTCCGGTTCGAGTGCGGCGATGCAGGTGATGAAAAAAGGCTCGGAACAAGCAGACCTGAGTGTTGGTCAGGCGACGGATGCTTCGGAAGCCCTGCACAAAATCCAACTTGTGATCGACAAAATTTCAGAAATGACTACACAGATCTCTGAATTAACCCATACTGAGACGCTTGTGGTGAGTGATATCAGTGAGAACATCAAGTCGATCAGTGCGGTCGCTGAGCAGACCAATGAAGGAGCCCAGCAAACCAGCAGAACCAGTAATCAGTTTATTCAGTTAGTTTCTGAGATGGAACAACAAGTGCAACAATTTAAGATTTGAATACCATGCTCAGTATTCCCATAGGTTTGTCATACGATGCCCAGGAGGCTGCCCGGGAATAGTACTCTATAATCTGTCTGCATTTAGCCACTAACTCAACAATATTATAAAGACATAAATGAAGATTTTATCTATAAATATTTCTCCGCCAACTGTAATAGAGTATCAAGGGAAGATGATAAAAACTGGTATCTTTAAAAAACCTACAATTGGACCAGTTTATGTTTCTAAAACTAATTTAGCTGGCGATCAGCAGGCAGATTTAAAAAACCACGGAGGTGAACATAAAGCGGTTTATGGATTCTCTTCGGAGCACTATTTCTATTGGAGAAAGGTACTGGAAAATAACGAAATGAAGCTCGGTATCTTTGGTGAAAATTTAACTATCTCTAATTTTAATGAATCATCATTGCATATTGGGGATCAATTAAGTATTGGTCAATGTATATTAGAGGTTACTCAACCACGAATACCGTGCTACAAGCTCAGCATTGCTGTTGGGAATAAGAATATGCCAAAAATGTTTGTAAAAAACTTTGCTACAGGTGTTTATATGCGTGTAATTGATGAAGGTTATATTGAAACTGGCGATGATGTAAATAGGGTTAAACTAGGGAAATTCCAGTTGAGCGTTAAATCGTTATTTAGATCATTTTTTGATAAAAACTATGAGGAATCTCAAAGTATTATGGAAAAAGCAATTCTTATTCCTGAACTGTCTCTGGAGTGGAAAGAAAAACTTTCGGCTAGATTATCTACACTAAATTCCGGATCACAAGAAAGATAAAATAAAGACTGTTAACTCGGTGATGAAAGGATTTTCAGGCTGAAACATCTCTTCCTACATAAAACTGAAAGGGTTTTTTTGTTGTTGGCAATCAGTACCTCCATTCTGATTGTCGGTGGCGCCTTCATTTTCTATCAGAAAGAAATCAGCAGCTATCAGCAAAAAATTGCTATAGAACAAGCGCATCATCTCAAGATTCAAACGACCGCCATTCGGGAGAGCCTCCGGCATGCAGCACACAGTCTATTGTTTCTGAACCAACAAATTCGTGTGCGCCAGCCCTTTACATCCACTGTTGGTACCAAAGAACTGGCTGAAATTTTTATTGCTTTCCTGAATTCCAACGAGCTGTACGACCGGATTAGCTTATTGGATAAGCAAGGCAAGGAAGTGTTGGCTACGCATTATCAGGATGACAAGGCAGTTATCGTCCCACCAAGAGAATTACGATATCTGGGACAACGGGATGATTTTGTTCAGACCATTATGCTCAATGCTAAAGAGATTTATATATCACCCATGGTGCTCGCCACCCGACAGGGGAAAATTATACGGCCACTACAACCGATAATAGAATTGGGTATGCCGGTTGTTGACCGCTATGGGAAAAAGCTGGGTGTGATTATTCTCGAGCATCTGGTCACAAATCTACTCAGCTATTTCAAACAGGTTACCCGCTTCGGTGACTCTGGCAGCGGTTATTCCATGCTGCTCAATCAGCAAGGGTACTGGCTTGTGGGATCGGATCCCCAGGATGAATGGGGCTTTATGTTTGCTGACCGTAAACAGAGACGGCTGGGTATTCGTTCACCAGCTGTTTGGCGACGAATATCCAGCCGTCTATCCGGGCATTTTTTTCTGTACGGAGGTCAATACCGTTTTGTCACCCTGTACCCGGCTGAGATTATATCAAGTGTATCGAAGTTACTAAGCTATCGAAATCCCCGGCAATCCTTCTGGAAGCTCGTTTCTCGTTATCCGGACCAGGAATTTATGGCCATAAGGAATGAAGTAAGAACTGAAGTTTTTCTCCCCGCATTGATCATTCTGTTGCTGATGAATGGTTCACTGTGGATTCTGGCTCGAATGATGGCCAATCGAAAGCAGGTTGAACAGGATCTACAACGGCTACACGTACAGGAAAGGGAGCGCGCTTCACAATTAGAAGTGCTCGGGCGGCTATCAGCAGAAATTGCCCATGAGCTACACCAGCCCCTGTCGGCGATACGGAGCTATACGGACAGTTGCTTGCGAATTGTTAAAAATACCAGTCTACAGGGGGACAAGTTGACAAGGATTCTCATGAAAATCTCGAATCAGGCCGAGCGGGCAGGATCTGTGGTTCAGCAGGTGGGAAATTTTACTCGTAACCGGGAAATGCAACGTTGCTCAATGAATCTATCGAGATTAATTTACGAGACGTTGAATCTGGCTGAGCTGGAGGTGCGCAAGTATCGGGTAAGTATTGAAACCGCTCTGCTGAAACCTTCTCCACTGGTATTTGCAGATCGTTTGCTTATCCAGCAGGTCTTGTTGAATTTGCTACGTAATGCCTGTGAATCGATGGCAGGGTTTCACCCGGCACGGAGGAAACTGACTATCAGCACAGACCTGGCCGAGAATAGCTGTGTTAAGGTTTCTGTAAGTGATCAGGGTCCCGGGCCGACAATAGCTAAACTCGAACAGATCTTTGAACCCTTCTTCAGTCTGAAGAAAGAGGGCATGGGTCTTGGCCTCTCGGTGAGTCAGTCGATTATCAGAAGTCATGAAGGGCATATATGGGCCAGGAAGCTACCCAATGTAGGCTTTGTTGTTTGTTTTACCCTGCCGATTATCGAAGAGACGGACCCAATGGTCGAGGAAACAGACGATGGCAACTGAACAAATTGTCTATATCGTGGATGATGATGCCGCGGTTCGAGACTCACTCTACGAGCTTCTTTTGTCGGAGGGAATAACGGCCAGGGTCTATCCCTCGGCTGCTACGTTTCTAGATGAATGTAATCCAGCCATGCATGGTTGTGCAATATTTGATATTCGGATGCCAGAGATCACGGGCCTGGAGTTGTTGCAGCACCCAAAAGTCCAGGATATTGAACTCCCCGTCATCTTGGTTACAGCCTACAGTGATGTGCCTTTAGCCGTACAAGCCATGAAGTTCGGTGCGATTGACTTTATCGAGAAACCCATCCACAGCGAGTCGCTGTTGCAGAGTATTCGCAGATCATTCAGCGACCAACAACAGCATCAGCTTCGGTCCCGGCAGCGGTTCGAGTCCACACAACGATTGGGCCGCCTGACAGCACGTGAACGCGAGGTGGTTGATTTATTGATTGCCGGTAAATCGAGCAGGGAAATTGCATCAGAACTTGATATTAGTCCCAGAACGGTTGAGGTGCATCGAGCCACGGTAAAGAACAAACTGGGAACCAAATCACTATCTGATATTGTCCGCATGGTTTTGTTGCAACAAGCAAAAATCTGATCGGCCAGCAGGCCCCGCATGATGGGGACTGCGGCAGCTATTGCTCCAATTTGATCTACATCAAGGATCCCAATAAAAACATATGGGAATATCGCCTCGGAAATACGTATAAATACTTACGTATTATCACGTGTAGTCTTGTATCAGAATCCTGACCCAAGGGAGGGTTGGGGAGACGCAATCACCGAATGGAGGAAAAATTATGCTAAAAATCAGGGCTGTTGTTTCATGTGCGTTAACGATATGCCTGGCCGTGGTCGGAGCACAATCCGCTGTAGCGGCATCACAGCAAAGTGCTGTGGAGCAGGGGAAAAAGGTCTATCAGAGAAACTGCGTGGCTTGTCATCAAAAAGATGCGGTTGGTAAACCGGGAGTAGCACCTTCCCTGATCAACCAGCAGTTCCTGAGTACAGCCTCGGATCAGTTCCTTGTTGCAACCATTGCCAAAGGGCGTGCTGGTACCGCCATGACCGCTTGGGGAGAGCAACTGGGGGCGAAAAAAATCAAGGCAATAATCACTTTTTTGAGTTCACACACGCAGACACCTAACCGATCAGCCAAAGTCAATGCAGAGCCTGAATCCATGGGTAACGCAAAACTTGGCAAGGTTTGGTTTCAGTCAATTTGTGCAAATTGCCATGGTATTTTTGGCCAGGGCTACGCGGCGGATGGCTCGGGTACCGCGATTGGCGGAGTGGATTTTTTGCGCCTTGCCTCCGATGGATTTATTCGGGAAACCATTAAGCATGGCCGGGATAATACTCGTATGCGTTCATTTAGTGGACCAGCCGCGCTAGCCAATCTGAACGATTCGGAAATTGACGATATCATCAGCTATATGCGCACCTTGCGTATCCCTGAAGATATATAAACGAAAGGGGAAAAGAGCATGAGAAGGATCAAGATTAATCGACGAGATTTTATCAAGGGCAATGCCTTCGTGGCGGCCTCGGTTGCTGGTGCGAGTTTGTTTGTCGGTAACAACCCAGAGCTTGAAGCAGCGCCCGTACCTGCTACAGAAAATGATGAAGGGCGTAAGGAGTTTCAGGCGGCATGTCCGTATTGTGGTGTGGGTTGCGGCACACTCATTCAGGTGGAGAATGGAAAAATTGTTTCCATGCGCCCCGATCCCCAACACCCAACCAACTCCGGTGTGCAGTGCATCAAGGGTTTGACTGCAGCTGAGCCGATCTATTCGGATCGTCTTGAGGGGGATACGTATGTGCGCAAGGACGTTTGGGAAGAGTGGAGCAAACCAGGACATGGTGATCCAGATTATGTCTCCAAAACCAAAGGTTCGTTCGATGACGAACACTTCGTGCGGGTACCCTACGAAAAAGCTTCCGGAATGGTTGCCAATCGGCTTGCCCATATTGCCAAAACATATGGGGGGAACTCAATCGGCTTGTACGGC
>DRJH01000441.1 GCA_011052285.1 Gammaproteobacteria bacterium | reverse complement strand
GCAGATGAAAGGCCAGCTCTTCGTAACTGAGCTGGCGGTGTTGTTTGAGCAACGCACAGCGCAAGACCGATTCCGCGGTCATCCCGTGTCGCCCGGTGGCCTTTACCGATGGCCCCCTCAGAATCCTTCGCGACCCCGTCCAGTACCTCGAGATGGGCATCCAGCCAGGCGGACATGGCGGCCAATTCCCGCCCGATCTCGTGTTGGGCGAACGGATCGAATATACTGACTTGGGGCGTGCGTTTCGTACGCATTTCTCTCTCCGGGGAATTGTGTTTCTTCTTTTAAGATCAATTGCTTGACTTAAAATTAGAGCACAATTCCCCGGAGATCCCATCCTATTTTTCTGCCGTTTCTTTACTGTGATCAGTCGCTTAACTGTTTATTGGCGGACACTAGTTAGGAGTAGGCGATGGGATTTTGGCACACAGGATATATAGAATTTCATGAGCCAGCGGGCTTAGGGGATTCTTATGTTCCCGCCCCTCCAGTTTACCGGTGCAAGCACTGTGATGAGACCTTCGCTTCTGCAGATGAATTGCGCGACCATCGATTTGAGAATCACCCATATACCCGGCCAATTTTGTTTTTACGGGGTACTGAGGCTGGAACGACGCCGTTACGGATAACGAGGCCTCTCGAAAAGGGGGATATTCAGGTAGGACGTTGTGATCATGCGTGGCTCAATGGGGTAGCACTAAGCCCGCCTGATCTTGACGAGAAACTGGTCGCTGAAACAAACAATGCCGTAACGGTAAAACTAGCAAACGAGGGTGTTTCTGCCGAATTTGTGCTTTCCTTTGAAATTGCTAGTGAGAAAGATCTGGTTGGAGTAGATCGCTGCTTTCTTGACGTGGCGCAAAGAGGCCGACTCGACATTCGTGCTGTCGAAGACTTTATTACAGCATCACGGGCATTTCCTACTGCCATTGGGTACTGCCATGGGATCTGTGAGTATTTCTACGGTGTGCTGGCCAAAGAGCGTGCAGCGGATTCGTCCTTGCCATACGAAGCATATCGCGAAAAATTCACCTGTGCAGAAGATGCATTGGAAAACTTTGATAGTGTCTTGGCACGTGTAATTTGCTCGTTGATTGCCTTTCACTTCAATCGGTTTCGTGCAAGTGTTGACCTAGCTGGTGACTCGCGGGTTGGGATAGCGTCCGGGCGTTTTGAACGGTGGGTGGCCAAAGACATCATCGGCGCCAATAGGCTGCTTTCACATACCTTCGATAC
The DNA here is from genome assembly GCA_011052285.1 of Gammaproteobacteria bacterium. Classification (GTDB taxonomy): domain Bacteria; phylum Pseudomonadota; class Gammaproteobacteria; order Arenicellales; family DRJH01; genus DRJH01. The sequence goes on along the minus strand of DRJH01000441.1, from coordinate 3,464 downwards.
CCGACTCGAGAAGCTGCTTACGGATTTTGAGTGTGAAAGACTCATTGTGTGGTGTGTGGCTGACCCAAAGGCACTGTTCGCTCATGCGCAGGATATTGAGTCTTTAATCCACCAGGACATTCCTGAGTTTGATAGAACGAAACTCCGCGTATTGCTGGCCGAGCTATACGCGGATCTGGGGAATGTGGAAAAGGCGAAGAACCATGCGCGTGAACTAAGAAATAATCCTACGCTCGAATTGTGGGCCAAAAGTGTACTTGATCGACTAACCGATGAGAAACAACCTCATGTCTGATTCACAAAAAAGTTCCGGTGAGAATAGGGCAACTGGGGGAACTGCCCAGAGCGAGCTGGCAGAAGCTCAATCTGTTCTGAAGTCCGATTTTACACAATCAAAAGAGGGTCCGGATACGGGCAATACAATTGATGAGCGTGCTGAGCAGGAGGGAAAGAACGTAAGTACTGATACAGGCAACATGAATAAATCGGGAAATGATGTGACTGATAATGCGAACCAGTCTCGCAAGGAGTTCGCGAAAAAGGCAAAAAGGGACATCAAAGACCTTGCAGAATTTATCGCCTACGCGTACTCCCGGAAAGGGCAGCGGCTTTCACTCAAACCAAAGGTAGAAAAGGCGGTCTGTGATAGTCTAAGGCTTGAGGGCGAAACGCGGAGCCGGCTGTTGGAACTCGCCAAAGAGGATGTATTGCTGGCAGTCCCGCGCCAAATTCTGCTTGCTGTACGAAATATCACAGGTTATCCGGTTCTAAAGAGCGAAGTGTGGGGCTTCGTCAAGGAGGTATTGATCAGGCACCCAGTCTTTTCAATACCGGAGATCGAAGGCGCGCTCAACAATCTTGATCATGGTCCGGATCCGGGAACTGCACTAGCTGCGCTGGCCGAGGTCGATTACTCAAAACTTACCGATCTTGTCAGGAAGAAACCACTTAAACCCAAAGATTATGAAATGCTGCGCGTTAACGCGACCTACAGCCTGGCAGTGTGGTTTACGGAAACCCGTAATCTATCACTGGAAAAACTCAACCAGTATCTCTTTGCAGCCTTATGGCAGCCACAAGCGCTGATTTCAAAAGATGAGACTGCACGCCTGCAAACGCTCACCGACATTTGTGACCTGCCTGGTGTGGGCTTGGCATGTCTGGGTTTTAAGCAGCAGGCGGATCAACAGATGCAGATTGTTGCTTCCGCTAAAAGGGCCGAGGAATCAGCGATAGAACACCTGCGATCACTAAAATCATCTTACGAAGAACTACAACGCAAAATTGGGGAACAGGACAGGGAAATATCCAGCCTTCGTGAAGCGCTGCAAATAGAAAAGCAAAATCATGAGCACACGCGTACGCACATGAACGATGACCTGGAGCATCTGCGATCCCGTTTTCTCAGGCGCCTGAAAGCAGAAGTCAGCTTGCTCGATGAGGGCCTGCATGCACTAAGGCGAGATCCACCAAAGATACGGGTGATGGAGGATCACGCGGAACGCGTACTCGATAGCCTAAAAAAAGGGATAAAGGAGCTCGGTTCGGATGAGTGAAAAGACTGCGGTGGGGTTCGATTTTGGAACAACCAATAGCTTGGTTACAAGCATCAAGGGTGGACGAGCGATCAATTTCCTCGATGATGAGGGATTGCCTTTCCCATCGGTTGTCTGTTACGAGGGGACAAGTACACTGGTTGGGCGCGAGGCCAAGGAACGTCTGCGTGAGGCGGGCCTCGGTGTAAACGGCAATATTGTTCGTTCGCCAAAGATCCTGCTCGGTCGTGAAAGTGTGTTTATTGACGGCGTCGAACACAATCCTGTGGATATTGTCTCCGACGTTTTAACTTACGTTTCGCAGCAAGCGCGTGCGGGTCGTCGTGGTCGGGAACTTGGGGATATTGAACGGGCGGTAGTCACCATACCGGTTGATATGGAGGGATATCGCAGGGCAGCGTTGCGAGATGCCTTCCGACTGGCTGGGATAAGCATTGTTCAGTTTGTTCATGAACCCTTGGCGGCCCTCTATGGGTTCTTCAGGTCGCAGGGTGATATGGATGCGATGCTACGTCGATTTAATCGAAAGCTCGTGCTGGTGTTTGATTGGGGCGGTGGCACGCTTGATTTGACGCTCTGTCGCCTGATTGATGGCATGCTGGTCCAAATTGCCAACGACGGAACGGAAGAGGCCGGTGGTGATGTCTTTGATGACGTAATTAAGAATGAGGTTGTTCGGCGTGTGCTTAAAGCACGTGGTTTGGATGAATCCGTGCAAACTCATCCCGATGCGGTGATGCGCCTGTTGCATCATTGTGAAAGGGCAAAGATCGATCTCTCCACACGCGACAGCATTGAACTCTATGTGCCAGGCTTTTTCCAGGCGATACCGGATAAGGATCTGGATTATTCCCTGAACCGAGCGGGATTGGAAAAAATCACCGGACCTCTTCTGGATAAAGGGTTCTCACGAATTAGAAAGTTACTCGATGTGGCCGACGTATCCCCGGCTCAGATTGCCATGTGCCTGGCCACTGGCGGGATGGCCAACATGCCAGCCATCAAGGCCCGTCTGCATGAGTGGATTGGGCCACAGCGAGTGCAGGTGTCCGAACGTAGCGGGACATTGATAGCCGAAGGGGCGGCGTGGATTGCGCACGACAATGCTAGGTTACAGCTTGCCAAGAACGTGGAACTGTTACTGGCGCGGAATTCATACATGCCGCTGGTCAAGGCCGGTACTACGATGCCAAGTGAAGGCGAAGTGCAGGCAGATCAATTCCACATCTACTGTGCGGACCCACGCGATGGCTTTGCGAAATTCCAGTTATGCGTACCCACCAAGCCGGGTTCGAGGGTGTTGCCGAATGACCGTCGCAACCCACTGGAGAACCTGATCGTAGAAGTCGATTCGAAGGCCAAACCTTTTTACGAACGGCTCGAGCTGGATGTTAAGATTGATGATAACCTGATTTTGAAAGCACAGGCCCGTTCCCTGAACAAGAAGGCGATGGCTGAAGGAGAAGTGCACAATCTTGAGTTCGGTCTGGCTCTTCCAAACGATGGTTCATCCGGGGAGGATGTGGATGATGTCGTGGATGATGATGTCGTGGATGATACTGAAGGCAAGGCTGATAAAGAGGATGGGGCGCTTGTGTTCCGGTCCAATATAACGAATCGTAAGGACAATAGCCTGGTCCCGGGTGAACTGCTCTACACCTACGACACCTATTATTTCGATAGACGGCGCGATCCTCCAGAGATACAGGTTCAGGAACGGCTTTATTATGAGCCTTGCGTGCTATGTGGGCGGGCATCTAATGATCCATTGTGTCAGTGTAGTTCGCTATTGCCCTTGGCGTCGCGGATATGAACGCGCTGACGTTTTGCATCGAGATCGCCCACCTTCAGGCGCAATCCTTCCCCGAGCCGCAAGCCGAGACTATAGACGGTGAAATAGAAGATCCG
>DRJH01000440.1 GCA_011052285.1 Gammaproteobacteria bacterium | reverse complement strand
TATTCTCAAAGCCAAATATCTGCGGGCATGGATCAGTTATGAAGGCTTACAGCGGATTGAGACATTCCCCGTGCCAGAGGCAGCACTGCGTGAAGCGGTGCTGAATGCAGTGGTGCATAAGGATTATGCCAGCGGTATTCCGATTCAGGTCAGCGTCTATCCTGACAAACTGATGATCTGGAACCCCGGCGAACTGCCACCGAACTGGACGGTGGAGAAGTTGCTGGATAAACACGCCTCGCAACCGTTCAACCCTGATGTGGCGAATGTGTTTTTCCGGGCAGGTATGATTGAATCCTGGGGACGCGGTATTGAGCGCATCATGCAGGCGTGTACGGAAGCTGGCGTGCCGACACCAGAGGTCAGTTGTGATGTCAATGGGCTTTGGATGAGCTTCCACTTCCTGCCTGAACATCAGGCTGGTGGTAGCCATGAAATGGTGGGCAAAACCACCCAAGAACAGTTGGGTGAAAAGTTGGGTGAAAAGTTGGGTGAAAATCGTCAGCACATGCTGGAGACGATGCGAGCAGACCCGAGGGTCTCTATTGTTGCGCTGGCGCAATACTTGGGAATGAGTAGTACAGCGATAGAGAACAATATTCGCTGGTTAAAAGATCATGGGTTGATTCGTCGTGTAGGACCTGCCAAAGGTGGTTATTGGGAAGTGCTGAAATGAAGCAGTGTGAATCATGCGACTGTGAGCGCTTTTAGCTAATGCTGCCAAGTATTCTCTCTGAAGAGATCACCAAAGGGCTCAAGTCTTTCATCACGACAGGCTTTGAAACCGACACCCCATTCTTTGCTGGCATGTTCCAACGATTTGTAGAGCAACCGGGAAACTTGATGAAAGGGCCATATCTCTCTGTGGCGCTGCCATTTCAACAGGGGGTTACAACTCATCAGGACTTCTTTTCCGGCTTTAAAACAGAGTTCCCACCTTACCAACATCAGGAGCAAGCCTGGAAGCGGTTGCGTTCGTCAGAGGACTCCTGTTCCACACTGATTGCAACTGGAACAGGTTCCGGTAAAACAGAGTGTTTCCTCTGCCCGCTTCTTGATCACTGCCTGAAGGAATTCGATCGGGAGAATAGCAAAGGTATTAAGGCCATTGTCATTTATCCCATGAATGCCCTGGCAACCGATCAGGCCAAGCGTTTTGCCGGGCTGATTCATAAGTCAACGAACATGCGGGGGAAATTGAGAGTTGGTCTGTTTATCGGCGAAGGTGAGGAGAATCCATCCCGGTTGATGGGGCCGGAGATGGTCATCACGGACAAAAACACCTTGCGTAATAATCCCCCGGATATTCTGTTGACCAACTACAAGATGCTGGATTTTCTGCTGCTGCGCCCAGGGGATCAGAAACTGTGGCGATATAATCAGCCGGATACCTTGCGCTATCTGGTGGTGGATGAGTTACATACCTTTGATGGCGCACAGGGAACCGATCTGGCTTGCCTGATTCGGAGGTTAAAAGCACGCTTGAATACGCCTGAAGAGCATCTGATCTGTGTTGGTACTTCGGCCACACTGGGTAGCGGTGATGAACAGGCTGCATTGCGGCATTATGCTGAACAAATATTCCAGTCTGATTTCGATCGTCACAGCATTATTGCAGAGAGCCGTCAGTCTATTGATGCATTTCTGGTGGGGGCACCGATTAACTATGTGTTGATGCCGGGAGATGGCATGGCTCTGGCGCTTGATCCTGATCAATATGACAATAGGAATACCTATCTGCTTGCACAGTATGCTCTGCTTTTCCCGGAGGAGGGAGAGGCCGAGATTGATGATATCTCTTGGCGCATTACACTGGGACAGCAGTTGAAGCAGCACCAGCTATTTTATAACCTGCTGCGGAGCTTAACTGATAAACCGAAATCGCTGGATGAGCTTTCATCAGAACTGAAACGATCACTGCCAGTGTCCACGCATGCCTCGGTACTGTTGCTTATCAATAGTCTGTGTGCATTGATTTCGATTGCCAGAGATGAACATAAGCAACCGCTGGTCAACCTTCGTATGCAATTATGGGTGCGTGAGCTCAGGCGTATGGTGACCTCTCTCAGGCGCCCACTGGATGATGTTGGAAATCGACAGCTAATTGCACTGAGTTTTGCCGATGACCATAAAAGCCATCAAGGTGAACTCTATCTTCCACTGGTGCAATGCACCCATTGCCATACGACGGCCTGGCTTTCTCGCATGATCACAGGAGATCATAAGATTCAAACCGATTTGCGCTCGATTTATCAGGCCTATTTTTCCAACGATCCTGAATCCATCATGTTGTTGCCGTTGGAGAATGATGAGAAACCGCCGGATTGGAAAGGGGTAGAACGCCATTGTTGTGCGTATTGTGGTCAGCTGCAGAAAATATCGGATGGAACAAGCTGTCTTGGCTGCGGCGAATCAGAACTGCATCGTCTCTTTGAGCCGGTGATGGCACGGCAGACCCCTCGTGGTTTAATAACCGATCATCATTGCCCGGTATGCAATTCTCAGGATTCGATGATGGTGTTTGGGTCACGGGCAGCCAGTCTTTCCAGTGTCGCTATC
>DRJH01000439.1 GCA_011052285.1 Gammaproteobacteria bacterium | reverse complement strand
TTGGACGAGCCGCTGATCTCCGGGCCGGCTGGTTCGCGGCTACAACACGCCAGGGACCGCCTGACTGTCTATTTCAGGGATAACCCGACCCACGCCGAGCGTGAATATTTGCTCAGCCTGTTTGAAGAGCTGGAGCAACTGCCGGTAATGGCAGAGTTGCTGGATCATCGTCACAACCCCCTGTGGCAACTGCCGGTTTCGGCAGACGGCGCCAGGCGACTGATCGATTTCTTTCAGAAGCTGAATCCGGAAACCGGCGACATTGTTCACGACTTCACCGATAAAGGCTGGGATACCCGTTTTCTGGGGGATCTGTATCAGGATCTCTCGGAGTCGGTGCGCAAACGCTATGCGCTGTTGCAAACCCCGGAATTCGTCGAGAGCTTTATTCTTGATTACACCCTGGAGAAGGCTAAAGAAACCTTTGGACTGCCGGGCCTGCGGTTGATCGATCCTACCTGTGGGTCGGGGCACTTTCTGCTCACTACTTTTGAGCGACTGTTCGACGACTGGATAAAACGTGAACCTTCCACCAACAGCCGCGCCCTGGCGCAGCGCGCCCTGGATGCCGTTTACGGCGTGGACATCAATCCCTACGCCATTGCTGTCGCACGATTCCGTTTGTTGATCGCAGCCATGAAGGCATCAGGCAGTGTCAGGATCAAGTCAGCACCCGATTTCCATTTCAATCTGGCCGTGGGTGATTCGTTGCTGCACGGACGACGTCATGAATCACAGGGGCAGGGTATTCAATCGGATATGATGGATGACCCCATTGCCCATGTGCTGGAAGTGGAAGACAAGGACAAGTTAGAGAGGATTCTTGGCCAGCGTTATCACGTGGTAGTGGGGAATCCGCCTTATATAACCGTCAAGGACAAGGCGCTGAATAAGGCCTACAGGGATAAGTACCCCACCTGCCATCGGCAATACTCACTGGGTGTGCCATTTACCGAGCGATTCTTCGACCTGACCCTGTCCGCCGAAAAGAATCATCCTGCCGGTCACATGGGTATGATCACCACCAACAGCTTTATGAAACGCGAGTTTGGCAAAAAACTGATTGAAGTCTACCTGCCGAAAAAAGAGCTGACCCATATTATTGATACCTCGGGTGCGTATATCCCGGGGCACGGAACCCCAACCGTGATCCTGTTTGCCCGCAACCGTCCGCCGCAGGCTGAACAGTTGCGTGCGGTACTGGGGATTCGCGGCGAGCCGGGCACCCCGGCGGGTGCGGCGCAGGGTAAGGTATGGCGCTCGATTACAGATTTACTGGAACACCCTGGCAGTGAAAACGAGTTTGTCAGTGTGGTGGATCAGGAACGAGGACTGTATACCAAACATCCCTGGAGCGTTGGGGGAGGCGGGGCATCAGAGTTACGACAAATCTTGTCTTCTGGCTGTAAGGATTCGCTTTCTACCTTGGGCACAGATATCGGATTTCTCGTAATCACAGGTGAAGATAATTGTCTGATGTTTCCTGTCGGAAGAGTAAAAGCGCCTGGGGTGATTCCGACTAAATTAATAGGGCATGGAGAAGTTGTCAGAGATTGGTGTTGTGATACTGATCAAGTGGTTGTTTGGCCGTATGATGATCTTGGCAATGAATTGCCAACCAATAGTTTGAAGGCCTACTGGCGGTTTCTTTGGCCTTTCCGAACTCCGTTGAAGAATCGTAAAGCGTTTAGTGTCCCTATTGAGCAAAAAGGTTTACGGTGGTGGGACTTAAGAGAAGTTTATAAAGGCCGTTTGCAATCCTCTCTTACCATCACCTTCCCCTTCGTCGCCACCCACAATCACTTCGTGCTTGACCGCGGCGGCAAGGTATTCAACAGGACTGCCCCTGTCATCAAACTCCCGGCGGGTGCCGGTGAAGATGAACACTTGGCCTTGCTGGGCCTGCTCAACAGCTCCACCGCCTGTTTCTGGGGACGGCAGACCTTTTTCCCTAAAGGCGGATATAGCGATGGCAAGTGGGAAGAACGATTGGAATGGGATGGCACCAAACTCAAAGGTTTTCCAGTCCCCACACCTGCCGAGCCTGCTACCCTGGAACTGGCCCGTCAACTTGATGAATTGAGCCAGCACCAGCAGGCTTTTGATCCAGCGGCCGTATTGGCGAAAAATGCAGGCAATGTGGATCTTACCAAAGCTCTTCATACGGCCGAAAAGCAGTACCAGGAAACCAGGCAGCAGATGATTGTCTGGCAGGAGGAACTGGACTGGCATAATTACCGCCTCTACGGCCTGATGGACAATGATCTCTGCTACCCAAACACGCCGCCGAAGCTGCAGCTCGGCGAGCGAGCCTTTGAGATTGCTTTGGCCCGCCGCCTGGCGGCCGGTGAAACCGAAACCGCCTGGTTTGCCCGTCATGGCAGCATGCCAATTACCGAGATTCCCGGCCACTGGCCAGCGGACTACCAGGCACTGGTGCAGCGTCGTCTGGAGGTGATGGAAAATGATCGTTGGGTCAAGCTTATCGAGCAGCCCGAATACAAACGTCGCTGGGTGCAGGAACCCTGGGAAAAGCGCCAGCAACGGGCGCTGCAGGACTGGCTGCTGGATCGACTGGAACAACTGTGCCAGCCAGCCGCCTTGCAGACCTGCGCCCAGCTCGCCGATCATACTCGCAACGATGCTGCTTTCCAGCGCGCTGCGGCCCTCTATCAGGGTAGCGACACCTTCGATGTACAATCCATGGCGAGCAAGCTTGTGGCCGGCGATAATGTGCCGCAAATGGCAGCTGCCCGCTACAAACCCAAAGCCATGCCTAAATTCCGTGCCTGGCAGGAGACCTGGGATAAGCAGCGTGCTGAAGATGCCATCGATGCCCGCACTGAACTGGATGAATCCGATCCCAAGAACCTAACCACAGAAGCGGCATCAGCCCTCAAGGCACGGGAAATCGGTGATATTCCACTACCACCAAAATATGCAGCCGGCGACTTCCGCAAACCGAGCTACTGGCCCCTGCGTGGCAAACTAGACGTGCCGAAGGAACGCTTCTTCAGCATGCCGCAGTGCGAGAAAGATGGCGACAGCACTCTGGTCATCGGATGGGCAGGTCTCAACCATTTGCAACGCGCCCAGGCTATCGCCGCCTGGTACCTCGACCGAAAAGAACAGGAAGGTTGGGAAACAGAACGACTCAAGCCGATGCTCGTGGCGCTGGATGAACTGATCCCCTGGCTCAAGCAGTGGCATAACGAGATCGACCCTGAGTTTGGTGAACGGATGGGAGACTATTACGAAGGTTTCCTGTTGGAAGAGTTGCGCCAGCTCGATCTGTCTCGAGACGAATTACTCACCTGGGAGCCGCCGGCCGCGACACGTCGCGCTGGCCGCCGGCGTAGAGCATAAATTAAGGACACCCCATGCCTCTGATTAAAGAACTGATACACATTCCAGAGAAGGTCCAGCGAGGAGACTTTGTGCTCAACCTCGCCAGCGGTCTGGAGCCCGATGCCATTGACCAGACCCTGAAGGAATATGTGGTCACCCCGCAATTAGCTAAATGTTTTGATGATGCCTTGAGCTTTATCAAGAGCACGGTCACCAGCCAGCAAAGTCGCAACAAGGGCGCCTATCTGCACGGCAGCTTCGGTAGTGGTAAATCACACTTTATGGCGG
>DRJH01000438.1 GCA_011052285.1 Gammaproteobacteria bacterium | reverse complement strand
TACCCCCAAGTCTGTGATCCGCGAAGGTGCCGAATTGAAACTGCGCTTGGTCAATACCGAAGACCAGCTCAAATCCCGGGATATGATTAAAAAAGCACTCGGTGATCACTATACCGTTGCTCTTAGTTTGATGCCGGCTACCCCTGCTTGGTTAGCTAAAATCAATGCTTTACCGATGTATCTGGGTTTGGATCTTCGCGGTGGGGTGCATTTTTTACTGGATGTAGACTTTGCCAGCGCGATTACCCGTGCAGAAAACCGCTATGCTGGTGATTTGCGATCTACGCTCCGTGAGGCGGGGATTCGTTATCGCAGTATCCGTCAAATGAAGCAGGGCGGCATAGAATTGCGACTGCGAAGTGTAGACGACCGAACCAAGGCTGTGGCGGTTATCAATAAAAAACTGACTGAGTTGAAATTACAAGAAGTGGACCGGGAGGGCAATGTCTATCTGCTGGCCAGGTTGACGGATAAGGCCAAACGAGATATTACCCAGTTTGCGGTTGAGCAGAACATGACTGCATTGCGTAATCGTATTGATGAACTTGGCGTCGCTGAGCCAGTGGTACAGCGTCAGGGTGAGAACCGTATTGTGGTACAACTACCGGGCGTGCAGGACACCGCCAAGGCCAAGGAAATTCTGGGCCGTACGGCCACTCTGGAAATTCATATGGTGGATGAAGAGCATGACCTGGCGGGAGCGATCAATGGTACGGTTCCCGTCGGTTCAGCAATCTATTACTACCGTGACAAGCGCCCGATTTTACTTCGAAAGCGCATTATTTATTCGGGAGATAATGTCGTTGATGCTGCAGCCGGACTTGATAGCCAACGGGGTGGGGCGGTCGTTTTTATTACCCTGGATGCACGGGGTGCAACCATCAATCAACGGATTACCGGCAAGAATATCGGCAAACGCATGGCTGTGGTTTACAAGGAAATTCGTTCCAAGGCCAAGCTTGCTGCCGACGGTACACCCGTTTTGGACAAGAATGGCAAAGCGGTCAGGATCAGGAAAAATATTGAAGAAGTCATTACCGCACCGGTGATTCGCGATCAATTGGGTCGGCGCTTCCAGATTGAGGGTATCGGAGGTATCGGTGAAGCCCGCGATCTGTCCCTGCTGCTGCGTGCGGGGGCGTTGGCAGCACCGATCGATATCGTTGAAGAGCGTACCATTGGTCCAAGCCTGGGTAGAGAGAATATCAACCAGGGGTTTCGAGCTGTGGTGATCGGGTTTGTGGTAGTGCTGATTTTTATGCTGGTTTATTATCGACTCTTCGGTATGGTAGCCAATGTAGCATTGGCACTGAATCTGGTGTTGACGGTTGCCGTATTGTCTTTGTTTCAGGCCACATTAACCTTGCCCGGTGTTGCCGGTATTGTGCTTACTGTCGGTATGGCGGTGGATGCCAATGTGCTGATCTACGAACGTATTCGGGAGGAGTTGCGCAATGGCAACAGCCCACATGCCAGTATTCATGCAGGCTATAGTCGCGCCTTTACGACCATCGTTGACGCCAATGTTACGACCCTGATTGCTGCTATTGTGTTGTTTAATTTTGGTACCGGCCCGATAAAAGGTTTTGCAGTAACACTGAGTATTGGCATTATCACTTCTATGTTTACGGCTATTTTTGTTACCCGTGGGATTATTAACTTGATCTATGGTGGCCGTGCACTGAAACGTTTGGCGATTTGAGAGCGTTATGAAAGAGATTTTCAAAACAACCACCACCATCGATTTCATGGGACGGCGAAAAGTCGCCATGGGAATTTCGGGCCTGGTGATCCTGATCGGTATTATTGCGTTGATCGTACGTGGACTCAATTTTGGCATTGATTTTACCGGTGGTACGCTGGTAGAAGTGGCTTATCAGAAGCCGGTTGCAATCAGCGATGTTCGCCAGAATCTCAAGCAGGCCGGTATGGACAAGGCGCTGGTGCAATATTTTGGCACCTCAGAAGACGTGCTGATTCGTTTGCCGACGACCGCTAAGCAATCAAATGCCAAGTTGAGCAATGCCGTCATGACAGCCCTGCGGGCGGATAATGCCAAGGTGGAGATGCGCCGGGTCGAGTTTGTCGGGCCGCAAGTGGGTAAGGAACTGGCTGATCAGGGTACCTTGGCCATGTTGTATGCCTTGATCGGTATATTGATCTATGTTGCCTGGCGATTTGAGTGGCGATTTGCGGTCGGTTCGGTTGTCGCCCTGGTCCACGATGTGCTGATTACTGTAGGCTTTTTTTCATTGTTTCAACTTGAATTCACCCTGCCGGTGCTGGCTGCAATTTTAGCGGTGATTGGCTATTCCCTGAATGACACGATCGTCGTGTTTGACCGGATACGGGAGAATTTTCGCAAGTTGCGTAAAATGGAGACAGCGGAGCTGATGAATCGGTCAATTAATGAAACGCTACGCCGTACCGTGCTGACTTCGTTGACAACCTTGCTGGTGTTGTTGGCACTGTATTTTCTGGGTGGTGAAGTGATGCTGGGTTTTGCTCTGGCCTTGATCATCGGTGTGGTGGTTGGTACCTATTCCTCTATCTTTATCGCAAGTCCTATTACCCTGATGTTGGGAGTCAGTCGTGAGAATTTGACCCCGGTGAAAAAGAATGATGGTGGTGCCGGTGATATGGTCTGAAACAGGCCGCTACTGAGCTAGCCCATGCGTTGCCCCTACTGTATGGTTGACGATACCCGGGTTGTCGAAACACGGTTGTCGGATGAGGGGGCTGTGGTGCGGCGACGCCGCGAATGTCAAGCTTGTGGTGAACGCTATACCACCTTTGAGCGGGCCGAGCTACAACTACCTCGCGTGATCAAGGTTGATGGTCGTCGAGAAAATTTCAACGAAGAAAAATTACGGGCGGGTCTGCTACGGGCTTTGCAGAAACGGCCTGTTAAAACCGAGATCCTGGACACGGCGCTACGGCGAATTCTCCGTAGCGCGATGAGTCAGGGCGAACAGGAAATCGCCTCACAGAAAATTGGCGCCATGGTCATGGAAGAGTTGCGGCAGCTTGATGAAGTCGCCTATATTCGTTTTGCCTCCGTGTACTTGCGTTTCGAAGATATCGATGCTTTCAGCCATGCGCTTGATCGCTTGCGTAGCAATCGTCAGAACCCGGGTGTTGAGCCTGCCGTTCTCTCTTGTCATGAATCAGGGCAGGAGCAACCTGGTCGGTGACTGCCTTCTCGGTGATCGATCATCAGTTTATGGCGCTGGCCCTGCAGCTTGCCAGCAGGGGACAGTACACGACCCATCCCAATCCTGCTGTTGGTTGTGTTCTGGTGAAAGATGAACGGGTTGTCGGTGCCGGTTGGCATCACCAGACAGGTCAACCCCATGCAGAAATCCTGGCACTACAGCAGGCTGCAGAAGATGCTGCTGGTTGCACTGCTTATGTGACTTTGGAACCCTGCAGTCACCAGGGCCGCACACCGCCTTGTGCAGATGCATTGCTTGATGCCGGTGTCTTGCGTGTGGTGGCAGCGGTGGAAGATCCCAATCCTCGTGTTGAGGGTGCGGGTTTTAGCCTGTTGCGCTCAGCTGGTGTGACCGTGGAAACCGGCCTGCTGGAACCAGCAGCCATGGAACTCAACCGTGGTTTTTTCAAACGCATGCGGGAAGGCAGGCCTTGGGTTACGGTCAAACTGGGGGCCAGCATCGACGCCAGAACTGCGATGGCCAACGGCGAAAGTCAGTGGATTACGGGAGTTGCTGCACGTCAGGATGTGCAACATCTGCGAGCAAGCCATGCGGCAATAATGACTGGGATAGAAACGATTCTGGTTGATGATCCTCGCTTAACGCAACGCTATCATGAAGCTGACAGGCAACCGGTACGGGTCATTCTCGATACCCAGTTGCGAACACCGCCTGCTGCACGGATACTGTCTGAACAGGGTGAAGTCTGGATCCTGACAGCAGCAGCGATAGATGACGACAAAAGCCAGCAGTTGCAGAAGCTAGGAGCTCAGATCATACCATTACCTATGCAGGGGGTGCATCTGGATCTGCAGGCGGTATTGAAGCTACTGGCAGTTCGTGAAATTAACTCCGTGTTGGTGGAGGCCGGTGCCACGTTGGCCGGGGCCTTGATTGCCGCCGATCAGGTCGATGAATTGATCGTTTATCTGGCACCTAAATTGCTCGGCAACAATGCCCGGGGCTTGTTGCAATTGCCGGATCTGGTGCATTTATCGGATGCCCCAGAATTGCAATGGCATGATAGCCGAATGCTGGGAAATGATTTGCGCCTGACTCTGCACAGGAGGGTTTAACGTCGTGTTTACCGGGATCATACAGGCCGTAGGAAGTATCGCTGAGCACCGCCTGGTGCAAGGAGATCTGCGACTAAAGGTGGCGTGCTCAGAACTTTCGGTACAGGGCCGAATTGCCATCGGTGACAGCATTGCAGTAAACGGCGTTTGTCTTACCGCGGTCGAGATCACGAGCACGGGATTCGTTGCTGATGTGTCTGCTGAAACCTTGTCGTGTACCTTGCTGGGCGAAGCACGGCGTGGTGATAGGGCAAATCTCGAACTGGCGCTACTTCCCACCACGCATCTTGGTGGTCATCTGGTTTCTGGGCATGTCGACGGAGTTGGCAGGGTAGAACAACGTTGGAACGATGCGCGCTCCTGTCGTTTGCGTTTTTCAGCACCACCGGCATTGGCCCGATTTGTTGCCGCCAAAGGGTCCATCAGCATTGACGGTGTCAGCCTTACGGTCAATACTGTCGATGCTTGGAATGCTACGGCAAAGGACTGTCAATTTGCGGTGAACATTGTTCCGCACACGATGCTTGCAACGACTATGGGTGATTATCGACAAGGTACCCGAGTACACCTGGAAGTAGATCTAGTGGCACGCTATCTGCTGCGTCTGCAGGAATGTGAACCTTCGGACCCGACTGCCGGCTTATCCCGTAAGGTTTTAATCGATCATGGATTTTTACCCCAAGAAGGTACCTGATGACTCACAAAACGGTATATGCACAGGAAGAAGTTGCTGAACTGGCCACTGCAGAGCAGCTGATTGAAGATTATCGACAGGGTCGCATGGTCATTCTGGTCGATGATGAGGATCGTGAAAATGAGGGGGATCTGCTGATTGCGGCAGAGGCGGGTTG
>DRJH01000437.1 GCA_011052285.1 Gammaproteobacteria bacterium | reverse complement strand
TCTAAAATCTGCAACCCATAGGTCCCAGCCGCAGACTCACTGGCGATGGCCGCCAATGAAGCATCTGCCGCCGCCCGCCTGGCCGCCTCGGCATTACTCGAAACCGCAGTCACGATAGCCTGGGGAAGATGATTGTCGATCCAGTGTCGACACTGTGCCATCGTCTGGCTGTGTGCCAACACTTCCTTGACAGCTTGTCGATCAGGTGCCAGCGACATTAATTGATGGTGGATCCGTAACTCCACCTCTCCACAAATCCTGAGTGAGGTCTCCATTAAACTATCCAGCGTATCGGTAACCACACCTTCGGTAGAGTTTTCTACCGGCACAACACCGAATTCAGATTCATCCGTTTCGACCATCCGGAACACATCACTGATGGTTGGGGCCAGCTGGATCCGTGCCGCATAACCGAACTGCTTGAACGCGGCACTTTGGGAGAAGGTTCCTTCGGGACCGAGCACGGAAATAACGATGGGTTGCTCACGGGCCAGGGTTACCGACATGATTTCTCGAAATAATCGAGCCATATCTGCATCCGGTAATGGGCCATTATTGCGCTCCAGAATACGTCGCAACACCTGAGCTTCCCGCTCCGGTCGATAAAATGACGGATCAGCATGTCTGGACTTGACCCTGGCAATCTCCAGCGCGCATTCGACTCGGTGATTGATCAGAGTCTCGATCTGCTGGTCAATGGCATCGATTTGTTCACGGATTTTCTGCAAATCTGTGGTGTCAGTCATTCTGTTGATCTCGTAATTCTACGTTCAGCGGTGATCTGTTAGGGTCTGGAGCCTGCCTGAACACATCGAAAAATACCACAAAATCACACCACCCTGACATTTAAAACACCCTCTATGGCATTGAGCCTTGCGACCACATCCACGGGCACCAGGCTATCCAGATCCACCGCTGTATAGGCCAATTCCTGTTTTGACTGATTCATCATATTGCTGATATTCAATCCAGCTTCTGCCATCGCAGTTGAGATCTGCCCCACCATATTGGGCACGTTGCTATTGGCGATCACCAGCCGATATGGAGCACCACGCGGGATCACCACTTCCGGAAAATTCACCGAATTGCGAATATTGCCGTTCTCCAGAAAGTCTCGAATATGATCAACCACCATGACCGCACAGTTTTCTTCAGCCTCACGAGTGGAAGCACCCAGATGTGGCAACGCAATCACACGCTCGTGGCCAATCAGACCGGCATCGGGAAAATCCGTTACATAACGACTGATCCGACCCTGATTCAGTGCCTCTAAAACGGCATGATCATCAAGAATACCATTCCGGGCAAAATTCATCAGTACACAACCCGGTCGAGCATAAGCCAAGGTCTGCGCATTCATCATATTGCGGGTTGATTCAACCAGCGGAACATGGAAAGTCACCATTTCGGCTGCCTGTAACAGGGCATTCAATGACTTGACCCTTTGTACCCGAGATGATAATGCCAGCGCGCCATCAACGGTCAACAGTGGATCGTAACCGACCACGGTCAAACCCAACTCAACCGCAATATTAGCCACCAGGCGACCGATCGCACCCAGACCCACCACGCCGAGGGTACGTCCGGGCAATTCACAACCGGCAAACTGTTTTTTGCCAGCCTCAACCGCCTTGCTGATCTCCTCATTCGAACCGGTGAGATGGCGAACATAGGACCAGGATTCGCAGATATTGCGCATCGCCAGCATCATACCGGTGATCACCAGTTCCTTGACTGCGTTAGCGTTAGCCCCTGGTGTATTGAAGACCGGTATTCCCAACGCACTCAGCTTCTGTACCGGAATGTTATTGACCCCGGCACCAGCCCGGCCCACCGCCTTTAAATTTGACGGCAATGGCAAATCATGCAGGTTGAACGAACGCAGTAAGAAGACGTCAGGGTTCTCACACTGTGGTGAGACCTGGTAACGTTCGGCAGGAAATCGCCCCAGACCGGTAGCAGAGATAGTATTAAACGTCTGAACCTGGTAAAACGTATTCAATGAGTCATCCTGAATTGTTGCATGAAATCGATCAGTCTAGCCACACCCTGATCGGTCATGGCATTATAGAGCGATGCCCGCATACCACCGACCGAACGATGGCCTTTAAGTTGCACTAAGCCCTGTGTGGCTGCCTGTTGCAGGAATCCATCATCCATTTCAGGCCGTGGTAGAATGAAGGTAATATTCATTCTGGATCGACAATCCGGCTTGACCGGGTTCCGATAAAATCCGTTCGACTCATCGATACAACGGTATAAGGCCTCCGCCTGCTGCTGATTACGCAAAGCCAGCTTTTCAACCCCACCTTGCTCACGAATCCATTGAAAAACCAAACCGGCCACATACCAGGCAAAAGCCGGTGGAGTATTAGCCATCGAACCGGCTTTAGCATGCACTGCATAATCAAACATCGCCGGGGTGGCGGGCCTGGCATGGCCAATCAGATCCTGATGCACGATCACCAGTGTCAACCCGGCCGGGCCAATATTTTTCTGGGCTCCGGCATAAATCACACCATATCGGGAAATATCAATCGGCCGCGACAGAATACAGGAAGACATATCGGCAACCAGCGGTACTTTACCAACTTCTGGAACCCAGTGAAACTCCACGCCACCGATGGTTTCATTGGGGGTATAGTGCAGATAGGCGGCAGATGAATTCAGCTGCCAGTCGGCAGCCGCTGGGATGGAAGTAAACTGTTCATCCTCGCTGCTGGCGACTACATTGACCACACAGTATTTCCTGGCTTCAGCAATGGCTTTTGCAGACCAACTGCCCGTATTGACGTACGCTACGGCCGTATCTTCCGCGCACAGATTCAGCGGTATCATAGCAAACTGACTGCTTGCTCCACCTTGTAGAAACAGCACCCGATACGTATCCGGTATGGCCATAAGATCCCGCAAATCTGCTTCTGCCTGTGCAGCAATCGTGGTGAATTCTTTACCACGATGGCTCATCTCCAGCACTGACATACCCGAACCCTGCCAATTTAGCAAATCTTGCTGCACGGACTCTAGTACGGTATGCGGCAGGACACCGGGCCCGGCACTGAAATTAATGACTCGGTTCACAGTTTGTCTCTCCCGAAAAATAATGCCGCATCAATATGCGGCTCTCTCTGCCATTCCTGCACTCATTCCCAGCATGCTTGCTCAAGAATAGGAACCACCCGGTCTGTTGCCCCCACAGAACCGGTACTTGTACCATTCACGGTGCTTGTGCCATTCACGGTACTTGTGCCATTCACGGTACTT
>DRJH01000436.1 GCA_011052285.1 Gammaproteobacteria bacterium | reverse complement strand
GCTCACATATGACCTATATGCTCACATTCTCCGTGCGAATATGCCTTGTACTGAACCAAAATCTAAACACGCTGAATCGTTACTCATTTTGATATCTAACCCTGTGTGCTACCTTCATAACTTGTGGATTCTGTACGGAAAATAATCATGCACTCTTCTATCATGCATTCTTCGTTTTTGCGTTTGATCAGGCTTTCCGGCTTGTTGTTGCTGACTCTTCCGGGAATCAACAATGCCCAGACCGCGGAGCCTGTAACCAACACAGATGCCCCAATATTGCAAAACACTATTTCCGCTGATCAGAACAAAGCGGCGAATGTGATCAGTGAACTACAGCAACTACTCGGCAGTAGTGACGATAGCAACCGGGAGTTTTTGGATCCGAACAAGGCCTTTGTACTGCAGCTTACGGTGGCTGACCCCTCAAGACTACAAGCCGCCTTCAAGGTCGCAAAAGGCTACTATCTATACCAGAATAAAATCAAGTTCACCTCAGACACTCCGGCCGTACAGTTTTCCGGGCCGCAATTTCCGAAGGCTGATGAGAAGAATGACCCCTATTTTGGCAAAATGCTGGTTTATCATCTCCCGTTTACCGTGCAATTGCCCTTGCGTCGGGCCAGTCCGGATGCGACCCAGTTAGTTGTCCAGGCCGAGTATCAGGGCTGTGCGGAAGACGGCATCTGCTATCCACCCATTAAAAAGCAACTCACTCTTGATCTGCCGGCATTGTTGATAGCACCGGCCCAAGCCGCAGGTTTGACGGATACCCCAAACGCAGCCACCGTCACTCCTGGAGCCAGTAAACCTGCGATAGGGGTTGCCAAGGCAGATCAAAACTCGATACCTATCAGCCTGTGGGGTTATTTGCTGGCAGCTTTTGGGGTGGGTATTTTGTTGACTTTTACCCCTTGTGTGCTACCGCTGATCCCGATTCTGTCGAGCATTATCGCTGGTCAGGGTGTGGTTGTTACCCGGCTTCGTGGCGGGATGTTGGCGCTGTCCTATGTGTTGGGTACAGCGGTTACCTACGCTCTTGTTGGTGCAGTCGCTGGTGCTACCGGTGAACAATTACAAGCCTACATGCAAAATATCTGGGTCCTGGGAACGATTGCCATCTTGTTTGTCGTCATGGCTCTATCCATGTTCGGTCTCTATACCATCCAGTTACCGGGTTGGATGCAATCGCGATTGGTAGTTACAACCTCGAAAATACCAGGTGGAACCTATGGGATGGTCTTTGTGCTGGGTTTACTTTCGGCATTGATCGTCGGTGCCTGTGTTTCACCGGCGTTGATCTCACTGCTCAGTGTCGCCATTGTCCGTGGTGATCCTTGGTTTGGTGCAGAACTGATGTTTGTGATGGCCCTGGGTATGGGCGTATTTTTGGTTATACTCG
This sequence comes from Gammaproteobacteria bacterium, assembly GCA_011052285.1. Taxonomy (GTDB): domain Bacteria; phylum Pseudomonadota; class Gammaproteobacteria; order Arenicellales; family DRJH01; genus DRJH01. The sequence goes on along the minus strand of DRJH01000436.1, from coordinate 1,798 downwards.
GGCTTGGCGCCGGGACCCTGTTACCCAAAGTGGGCGCCTGGATGGACCAGATTAAATATGTGTTTGGTGTCATGATGCTGGCCGTAGCGATTTATTTGCTGCGGGTTATCCCTGAAGTTCCGGTTATGCTGTTGTGGGCTGCATTGTTTATCGTGGTCGGCGTTTATCTGGGTGCAACCCAGGCCTTGCCTGATGGCGTCAGTGGCTGGCGTCGCTTGTGGAAGGGGTTAGGTACTATTCTGCTGCTGTGGGGTGCGTTGGCCCTGGTTGGTCAGTTCACCGGTAGCCGGGATATTATGGCACCCTTGCCTGCTTTGTCACCCTCCCTGTCAGCCGGAACACCATCAGTTGGCCCGGTCAACGGTGCTCGGGAAGTGTCCCTGTTTCATCGGGTAGCCAATGTTGCTGAGCTCGACCGGCTGATCACCAGTGCCGGACAGTCTGGTAAATACGTATTCCTCGATTTTTATGCAGATTGGTGCACGGATTGTCTGCGGATGGACAAAAATACCTTCCGTGAAGCACGGGTTAAGGCTTTGATGAAGAAATATTTTGTCATGTTACAGGTTGATGTGACCGACCCTTATAGCGTGGATGGTAGGGAGCTGAAGCGTCGTTACGGTGTTTTCGGACCACCGGCCATGTTGTTTTTCAATCCTCGTGGTAAAGAAATGCGCGGCCAGCGCCTTTATGGCTATCGCGATGCAGATGAATTTCTTACCATCCTCAATAAGGTCGTAAATAACGGGAGCCTCTTACAAAACTCATGAGCGGCCAGCTCTTGCGTGAGCCGAAAACCAATACGCACAGCAGTTGACAGTCGGGTTCTTGGATAACAATGCTTGCGGGTGGAGGTATTGCGTATGGTTACCCATGGGGTGCTTGCCCGAGGTATAAAGAGTAATCCCACCTATCAGTGGGAGCTGCTGGTTCTGCTGCAGATTTCTGTCCCCGGACAGTTTTCTGTGCTGGAAATCACTCTTCGGATCACCGATACTGTGCCACCCAATTGAGCGGCGCGACAAAGCTTATGGATGTATCCCATATTTTTGAATCCCTGAATGATGCACAACGTCAGGCAGTATCCAGTGGCGCCGGCGCCATGTTGGTACTGGCTGGTGCCGGTAGTGGCAAGACCCGGGTGTTGACGCAGCGGGTTGCCTGGTTGGTTGAAGCCTTGCAGGTATCCCCGTTGTCACTGCTGGTGGTGACCTTTACCAATAAGGCAGCACGGGAGATGCAGGGCCGAATTGAAACGCTGCTCGGTTATCCGGTACGAGGCATGTGGATGGGGACCTTTCATGGCTTGGCCCACCGGCTGTTGCGCTACCATTATGCTGAAGCGGGTTTACCCAAGCGTTTCGAGATTATCGACACGGATGACCAGCTCAGACTGGTCAAACGTTGTCTACGTGAACTGAGTCTGGATGAAGCCTATTGGCCACCTCGCCAGGTGTTGTGGCAAATTAATGGTCACAAGGAAGAAGGCCGCAGGCCGGCACATCTCGAGGGTATGGTGGATCACCAGCAGCAACATTTGCTCGGTATTTACCAGCACTACGAAGCCCTTTGTCAGCGCCTTGGTCTGGTCGATTTTGCCGAGTTGTTGCTGCGCGCCCTGGAGCTGTTACGCAATAATGAAGCGATCGGAGAGCACTATCAGCAGCAGTTTCTGCATATTTTGGTCGATGAGTTTCAGGACACTAATGGTGTTCAGTACGAGTGGTTGAAACTCCTGGCCAAGGGTCATGGCAACATTATGGCTGTCGGTGATGATGACCAGTCCATTTATGGATGG
>DRJH01000435.1 GCA_011052285.1 Gammaproteobacteria bacterium | reverse complement strand
TGATCTTCCGGCAGAGCACGGATCCAGACGGTAAAAAAATGTTCGCGTAAAAGACCGTAGGTTTCTGCTTCGGAAATCAGGCTGCCGCCTGTTTCCACGATGACATGATGATAATCAGCCATGGTTTGTTGCAATGCCTGCAGCTCCAGGCGGCGATACACACTCTGGCCGGTTAGGGAGATCAGCTCATCCATTTCCATGCCTGCGAGCTTAGCTGTTACGGAGTTAAGACGCACAAAAGGCACCTGAAAATATTTGGATAACAACTGCCCCAAGGTCGTTTTTCCACCACCACGCAAACCGATGAGGGCGACACCCAAGCTACCACCACGGTGACGGGAAAACTCTTTGCGCAACAGGGTATAGGCGTGTTCCTGTACTTCCGCACTGAATCCTTCTATCAGTTCACCCAGCGGTGGATAGCGAATACAGGTTTCTTCCTGTTCAGGCAATAATGAGCCAATCCGGACACCGAGTGCCCTGGCAATACGTAATAACAACGACAGGGAAACATTGGCGGTACCACGCTCGAGCTGTGCCAGGTAACGTTCTGATACATCGGAATGAAATGCCAGGTTTTTGCGGGTCAAGCCGCGCCGGGAACGAATCGAACGAACTTGATGACCTACTTCCTGGCTGAGTTGTTCAACAGTTAAGTTGTTTCTGTCTGCCTTGATTGCGATGTTATCCATAGGTCGTGATTTTGCCATCAGCCGCCAGAAAGAATGGGGACTATGCAGATTTCATCACCATTTTTAATATGGACATCGGCCTCCGAGGAAATGACGATTTCATTATTGATCGCGATACCAGTGGCCTTGTCATCGAGTACTGTCGCGGTGATGGGTAACAGTCGTTTGATGTATTCGTGTACTTCCGGAAGCGTCGTCAGTGGCTGGTTGATGACAAGACTGCGTCGCTGTAGTCCGGGAATGGCAGGTAATTTGATTAAGAGCGCATAGCCGGTCAATACGGCAGAAAGCTTGTGCCACCACTGGGAACTGGGTAATCCATCCGCTTCCAACCCGCTTAGTCGATAGAACCGTTGTTTTAGTAGTTCGAAGGTGTCTTTGTCAATGCGTTCTCCTTTAAACGGGCCGGCGGTATTTGGTTCCTCAAACCAGCGTCGGGGCAACGTGTCATCCTTCGCGCCCAACCCTCGACCGGCATTGAGCATACGCTCCAGGGCCATAACATTGCGTCCACATTCCAGCATGGCATCACTGCTGAGCTGAACGCCTGTCAACAGTTCCAGTTGTTTGGAAAAATCCTCGGTATCGGGTAAATTCGGTGAGTTAAAAAGCTTGGTAGTAAAACGACACATGCCTACAGAATCACCTGCAGCGAAGGTGTCTTCGCAGCGGCGCACTGCGTATTCTTTACCGCTGTAACTATTGGGTTCTGCAGCAACCGTTCCCCCATACAGTTTAGATTTGAACGCGGCATCGTCATTGATACGGGCGTTGATTTCCAGGGTGACCCGGTTACGCAAATGATCCATACCCCGTGTGGCCACAGCCAACCCCAAGGCAAAAGCCTTAAGAATACGGCTGTCATGCGGGTCAGATTGAAATAGCCCCTTCACCGCCATCCGGTATTGCAGTGCTTTGGCTGGATATCTTCCGGTGGCCACTGCACGTGCCGAATCGGCGATCACATCACCGAAACCTTCCCGCTTGGCGGTCAGGAACAACAACTTCTCAATAACCGGGTAGTTGCCCCAACTTAGATCCAGATCTCCGGTCATCTGCTGGTCAATAATGCCCCGTTGGTAGAGTTCCATCGCCCAGGCAATAGCACCACCGGTACCGGCGGAGTCCAACCCCAGTTCATTGAGGATATTGTTCAGGCGCAGGACCTGTTCCGGTGACTTGATGCCGAGATTGGGCCCGAACTTGCCCAGAGTGACATATTCAGGCCCATCACCCTTGTCGAATTGATCAAAGACACCATTATTATGAATACCGTTGTATTCCGCTTCCCGCTGATGTGCGGTATTGACCTGGGACGGGTCATAACCGGCATTGCCTGAAATACCCTTCAGTGCCTGGGCACCGAATCCACCTTTGCCGTGCGGCGTCATATCATTCAGTGGGCGGCATTTGACCGGACATTTGTAGCAGCCATCCATACCGGTGCGGTAGCTATCAAAATTATCAGCATCCAGGTCTTCAACCCAGGTTGTTTGCTGATTATTCAGGGTGCCCATGGCGCCTAGAATACGGCTGGGTTTATACAGGAAAGGGGTGCCGGTGGTCTTCATGGCATTACGGATTACGCTACTGGCGATGATATTGCCGCTGATCTTTTTGGCACCAAGCTTGAATTCCCTTGAAGAGGCAATCTTGCCGGGGCTGCCATGAATCAGTATGGCTTTTACCTGTAGTGCACCCATTTTTGCACCCGTACCACCACGCGCCCAAATAGATTTTGGACCGCTCATGATGCCCGCATTCAACACTTGATTTTCCCCGGCCCGGGTAATCCTGGCCAGGGCCATATCCTTGCGTTCCTGACCGCTAAATTGTCTTTCCACTGCTGTGGTCAGCGCACTGTTATCGAGGCCGAGGTAGGGCGTGGCATCGATAAATTCCACTTCTTCCCGGGCAATGCGTAGCAGAGTCCATTGCGGGTTGTAACCATAGAGCACAATATGGTCATAACCGTGATGGCGCATAAAGGCAGGAAAATAGTCACCGGCACTGCTGTCCATAATGGCCTCACTGTCCGGTGATAGACTGGTGACATTACCACGGGTTGCTGATGCCAGGTAACCACACAGTGATCCGGCGCCAAAAATCAACGGTACTTCCGGGTCAAGGGGATCACAGCTAGTGATGGGTAGCAGATTATACAGCAGGAACATATTGGCGCCTCGGCCGCTAAGAAAGGTGGTCAAGACTTCGATTGGAAGATAAGCACGACGACTCGATTGGCAGCCCAGATTAACAAACAGCACCGCACCCTGGGTGGGGTATTGTGGTGTGTTCTGCATACGGCAGAGCAATTGGTCCACGCGGTCATCGGTTGTCATTCTGGTCTCTCCGGAGGCACACAGTTTCACAGTCGGCCACACAGGCTTCTAGACTCTGACAAAGGACTGTGACAAAGGGTTCATTGGGAACGTAAATCGCGCACACGCACCGCTTTGCCTTGTGAACGGGGTACCTGACCCTCATCCAGAACATTAATACAGCAGGTTACACCGACCATGGACTTGATATGAACACCGGTAGTGCTGGCCAATTGTTTCCGGTCACCACTGAATCCAGGGGCCACTTCTACATCAACAGACAGGGTATCGAGCGTACCGTCACGTCGTACCACCAGCTGATAATGTGGGGCCAGACCCTCCAGACCGACGAGCGCTGCTTCGATTTGTGAGGGATAGACGTTGACACCCCGGATAATCAGCATATCGTCATTTCGACCGATCACACGTTTGATGCGGACATGACTGCGGCCACAAGCGCAGCGTTCATCGGTCAGCCAGGTGATGTCATGGGTTCGGTAGCGAAGAATCGGTAGCGCTTGTTTGGTCAGTGTGGTGATGACCAGCTCACCAACTTCACCACAGGGCAGTGGCTGCAGGGTTTTTGGGTCAATAATTTCAAACAGGAAATGATCCTCCCAGCCATGTAATCCTGCCTGCTCGGGGCACTCAGAGGCCACACCGGGTCCCAGGATTTCAGACAGTCCATAGATATCGATAGCTTGCAGACCCAGTCGGGTTTCAAGTTCGCTGCGCATGCCTTCACTCCAGGGTTCGGCACCGAAGATCCCGACCCGCAATGGGCCGGAAGCCAGATCGTCACCCTGTTTGGCCGCGATTTCGGCGATATTCAAGGCATAAGACGGTGTTGCAAACAAGATTTGTGCCCCAAAATCCTGTAACAGCTGAATCTGTTTCGGAGAATTGCCGCCAGACATCGGAATTACTGTGCAGCCGAGCCTCTCGGCACCGTAATGAGCACCAAGTCCCCCGGTAAAAAGCCCATATCCATAGGCATTATGGGCGATATCACCCGGTCGGCCACCGGCACAGGCGATACTGCGTGCCATTAGATCTGCCCAAGTATTGATATCTGTGGCGGTATAGCCCACCACGGTCGGTTTACCGGTTGTGCCAGAGGAGGCGTGAACCCGTACCACTTCGTTCATGGGTACGGCAAACAGGTTGAAGGGATAGGCGGCACGCAGGTCGTCCTTGACTGTAAAGGGAAATTTCGCCAAGTCATCAAGAGTACCCAGATCAGCCGGTTTCAGCCTCGCTTCATCGAGTGCCTTGTGGTAGTGCGCAACGTGCTCGTAGGCATGCTGTACCGTTTGCTGCAGGCGCTGTAACTGGAGTGCCTGTAGCTGCGGGCGGTCCATGCATTCAGCTTCTCGAGCATAAAAATAATTGTCTGTTTTGGCACTAGACATGATTCCTCCTTGGGAGATTGGTTATTGAGCTATTCTCGGACAGGTTCCTGTCAAGAGTCGCCTGCGTAGTGTTTCGGGTCTTCCAGCCTGGTGTAAGGCCGGGACCGGGTTTTCCGCCACCACGAGACGGGGTAACGGGAATGGCGTAGCCTTGATTGTAGGCAGCGCGCGTTATTATGGTCATTTTGCTCATCCATCCGGCCAGTATCATACAGAATCCGGTGATCAAGCTTAGAATGATGGGGTTGGTCAATTGCAATCTGGCGCTGATGATCAGCACGGTTGGCACCAGAAAGCCGATCAGGAAAAACACCGGATAGGCCGCATTCAGTACCTTGATGGTTCGTGTTGGTGCCTCGGTACTCAACACCCGCCAATATCGATGCCAGAACACCATACGCCCGAGCAACAGCACCAGTGCGGTGTTTAGCAGCAATCGTGTCACTTCAAACTGTGGCTGCAATGCGCTGTTCAGCAGTAACAACAGACCAAATCCCTCAGCAAGTCCGGTTGAGAGTATGTAGGGGACAATTTCCCGCACTCGCCACGCTGGGATACCCTTGGCGGCTTTAAGTATGCTTGCCTGACAATACAAAAAGAGCATGGCAGTGACAGCAGCCGCAGCGAGGATGGCAAGTGAGTGGGTGAAATAACTGAGAAATCCCAGTGGTAGCAAGCCCAGGGCGACAATGGATTCCCGACTCATCCAGGAGGTTCGTGGGTTGAGAAAAACATTCAGTGAGCGCATGGGACGGCCAATTTCCAACCATACCAAGCCCAGACCAACCATGATCAACAAGCTTGCCGGCAGGGCATAGAGAGTAACATCCTGCCCCATCCAGGCCTGTATCGAGGTGAACAACAGCAAACCGGC
>DRJH01000434.1 GCA_011052285.1 Gammaproteobacteria bacterium | reverse complement strand
CTTTAACAGACTCGCTTTGATCGATTGCCTGTATGTCGGCGGGACCGCCCTTTGTTGATTCGCTATCGCTCATTGGAGGAAAATCTGACCATAAAATACCGTTTCGGGGTTTGCGTCGGAAAAATGTGAGTATCGTTAAGCTTGATACCACCCCAGTCTTTTCTCCACCGGGATTGCAGGCTGTGCCTTCCAGAAGTGCTATTGTCTTCAGTATCAGATCGAAGGTGAGCTAGTATTGATTCAGCACGGCCCCAACAGCCTTCGCATCCGCCTGAGAGAGTGTCGACACAAGATTTTTTGTGTCCTCCATTCTGGAATAGCCACGTCTCGCCACCAACAACGCGCTGTCGACAACAGATGCAATCGAAATAATATCAGATTGATAGCTGGTAGCCGGGGGAGTGTCGATAATAATCACGTCATAAAACTTTTTAAGCTCGCGCAGGATCGCCGAAAAGGTACCTCTACTGAGGAGCTCTGCCGGATTGGGGGGCACTGCGCCACACCCCAATACTGACAGGTTCTGGAAATTTGAAATCTGATCTGGAAGAGCATCGAGATCTTCGATTTTTATGCGCCCGGCCAGCAGCATCGACAACCCTGCCCTGCGGGTGAAATTAAAAATAACATGCTGCCGGGGCGCACGCATATCTGCGTCGATTAACAGCGTCGAGTGGCCGGATTGGGAGAATGACAGCGCCAGGTTCGCCGCAACATAGCTGCGTCCCGATTTACTATCGGGGCTGACGATAGCCAATGTTTTCTGATCAGGTTGCAGCCAGTTATTCAGTAATTGGCCACGGATGCTCCGGAACTTCTCTGCTTGCTCACCGAACGGCGAATAAGCCATGACCATTTCTTTTGATAACGACTTCTCAACCTGGTCATATGAATAACCGAACTGGATAGAGAGCGCGTGAAGGATATCATTCTCATCGACGAGCTTCAGCTCCTGTGCCGCTTCACCAAAATACAGGCCCTTTTCGCGCTGACGGCTGATAATCCGATCTATATCTTCTCTACCCAATTTGCCCAGATCAATCAGAATTTCACCCATATTCTGATCTGCCCACTGGGTACCGCTGACCAACAGCTCTTTTTTTTCGGACTGGTCTCTGACGTTCTCCATCCGCGAATTCTCGATATAAACGACGTTCTCGTCATGTAAAGTCACATCGTCTACATCACTCGAATGTCCTTCCTGCCTATCCAGAGACTCGGCTGTTTCCTTGTTAAGGAAGTCCATTAGCGTTTTAATTTTCATGATAGGTTATCTGGTTGCTGCCTAAACTTTCTTCAAATGAGCGAGAAGAGGCACACCCAGTTCAGTGGTAAGGTCCTCCAGGGAATGCACTCTACGAACAAACATCTCAAGAACCACGGCTAAACCAATGCCGAGTATCAGCCCACCCAGCATACCAAGCATGAGATTCATCGTTACACGTGGCGAAGACGGGGATCCAGGAATATTTGCACGATCTACAATGGAAACGTTGGTCTGATCAACCATACTCTGCATGCTGGTCGTATTCAGCTGTTTTAACGCTGCATTGTAAGTCGCTTGAGTACTTTCGACCTCCCTCTGGAGGACCGCCATATTGTTGTGCTCGTTTTTCAGGCCCAGTACCAGCTGCTTCTGGGCTGCCAGTGACTTTTCCAGATCGTGCTCACGTTCTCTGGATAATTCTGCTGCATTATCGATACCGTCGGTGATCGTTTCAATTTCGGCATTCAGACGTTGCCGCGCTGCATAGAGCTCAGACTTTAATTTTACAATTTTCGGGTGGTTGGCACCGAGACTGTTGGAATTGCTGACAAGCGCCCCTTGCAGGTCTCGAATTTTTGCTTTGATAGTTTGAACGACAGTATTGCCAAACACTGGCTCGAACGTGGTCAAAGACACGCCGCTTGCCAGAACCTCTTGCAATTTTTCCCGCTCCGTCACGGCATTCCGCGTCGCCTGCTGGGCGTTTACGAGCTGGCCAGACAGATTCTGCAAACGAGCGGTTTCAGTATCCAGACGAGCATCTGTAAACACAACTCCTTCCTGTTGCTGATAGGTTGTCAGCCTTGACTGAGCTTCTTCCAGCTGTTTACGCAAGGATTTCAACTGTTCATTGAACCAGACTTTCGATTTGCGCGCCGGATCTGTAACCATTTCAAGATTAGCGGTAATATAGGCTTCAGCAATTTTGTTAACCATAAGCGCCGCAATTTGAGGGTCAGTCGACTCATAGGCGATTTGAACAATTCGTGTGTTAAGTTTGGGATCAACCGTTAAAGCTGTACCACCGAGACCCTGGGCCAACCAGCCGTACGCTGAGCTTATCTCAAGGGAATCACCGTTGCCTGGACCTGCCTGCTCACTAGTGCTGCTTTTCTCATCGCTGAAAAGCAAGTGGACAGGACTTTTGAGCAGAGATATCAGGTCATCGATAACCGAATACCTTGCGTCCAGTGCTGCTATCAGACGTTCCCTCTGATAGTCGGTCAAGCTGTCCACCACTCTTTGGGCAACCTGCTGGCTTTCGATAATACCGATTTGCGTGGCGACATAAGTTTGTTCAGCAAGCTCCGTCCCACGACTGTCCACCGGATTCGCTCTGAACGTGAAATTCAGTGAGGTAGTTGCCTCATACATTTTAGGCGTCAGGTAAGTAATGACACCGGCAATTATCACGGCCGCCGCCAGGATGCCAGCAATAAGCCGGGTCCGCATCTGCAGGATCAGGAAAAATTTTTCAATGGTCAGCTCATTTGGTGTCATCGCGGTATCTACCTGTCAAAATTCTAGAACAGTCGCTCTTTTAAGGTAATCACGTCATTGGGTTGCAACCTGTCCATCAATTCCACCCTGATTTTCTGCGTCTTGCCGTCAGCCTTGTGGCGTGTAACCTTTATGCCCTTCAGAGATCCACGGCCAGTGATCCCCCCGCCTACCGATATTGCCTGCATCACAGTCATATCCCGCTCCAGGCGATACATTCCTGGCCCCTGTACTTCTCCCTGGATGTAGAACTTGTCCATCTTTGGCACCAGAATAAAGTCGCCCCTGGATACCCCGATATTCTGACTCATATCACCGGCGTAGAACTGCAAGAGATCAATCTCGTATTTTACGGATTTGCCGCCTTCGTTTTTGACCACGGTGATTACATCAGCAGCGTCCGTTCTCAGACCACCGGCCTGGGCGATCAAATCAATCACCCTGCTTTCGCCTTTAAGCGAATATTCACCGGGGCTATTCACTTGCCCCATGACAGGGATCTTCTGGCTAAGGAATTCCTGAACGCTCACGGACACCTGGGGATCCTTGATAAACCCCCCATCCTTCAGCAGCTTTGTGATCTTTGACCCGGCAGCTTCCGGCGAGAGCCCCGCTATAGCCACCTCTCCCAGAAGAGGAAAGGTGATGGTCCCGTCATCCTGGCTTATACGCACGTTTGTCGTCAGATCCGGCTGCTCATAGACAGATATCTGGATCTTGTCGCCTCCACCCAGCAGATAATCTTCCGCCGCAAAGATGAAACACGAGTTGAATGAAAGCACCAAAAGGCACAGCCACCTGATCAGCGGCAACTGGAAATTTCTCTTGATATTATTCCGGCTGTAATTGACCACTCGCTACTTTACCCTGTTTTAATCTGTTGAGCTGTACCCGAGGCCACTCTGAACCTGACCTTGTATTCTAAATGCATTCTAAACATATTACTTGTAATAACCGTTCTACAGCGGATTTTCTTCATAAACCAGTTGAAGATAGACTGCACTCCCTGGTCGGCATATTAAGCAATACCTGTACCGTTACTATAATTTTGCGTATCCATCAATATCATGCAATATCATGAACGGTGGTCGGACGTGTTTCGGCCAGGCAGGAACCCAATACAGCTGTAGCAGCTCATAGTTTGTAAAATTTACCGACTCTACCGTTTTTACCACTAACATCAATGATACTAAAAAGGCCAACATAACAGGGTCTGCGGCCCATCATCTTGAAGTAAATTTGTACCTGTTCCAACCTCTGCGGCAGCCTTCAATGGGTTACCGATCAACTATTGAAATCACATATTTGTGCGATTCTATCATATACTTAGATGACCGGCAAAGGCTGAAACCCCAAATAGTTTTGCCAAGGAATGGCCGACACTGGCCCTGTATGCGAAATTCTCTGACCAGCACCGGGAGAGGATTTAATAACCACTCGACAAGTTGCTGTTTTTTCTATTCATGGCATAATAAATATTGTCGGTTTTATTTACATTCGTACCATTTCGGTGGTTCTTGAATGTTGCACCAAGGTCGCAGGCTTTCGAAAATCATTATTGAAATCGTGCATGCGGCCCAGCTCTTTGATAACCTTATCTTTTCTAATTGGGGGAGTACATGCAATCTACCGTACTGGCGCTGTTGTCTCGGAGCCATAAAAATAAGTGTGCAAAACTGCATCTCGGCTGTTTCGATCGCGTCTTCGACGGTTGGCTCAATACTGATGTAACAGGGCATATTTTTCTTGCCAGAGTGCCAGGTGCCTCCTCCCTTCTCAAAACCTTGAGTTTCATCAGTACCGAGAGATACATCCAGCACCAGCAAGGGATATTCAAACGCGTTGAATATCTTGACGTGACCAGCCGTTTTCCCCTCCGGGCCGACTCGTTTTCGTACGTGTATAGCGCCCATATGCTGAACAATTTCTACCCGGAAGACGCACAGAAATGTGTATCTGAGATATATCGCGTACTGAAAAAGGGTGGGATCTTCCGCATATCGCTACCCGACCTTGACGAATTGATTGCTGGTTATGATTCTCTGCAGCCTGGTGCGTTTCTGTCTCATCTGTTCCAGGCTTCTCAACGCAAGGAAAAAAATCGACACCATTGGATGTACAATCAGCGCTCACTGGAACAGCTGCTCAGAACCGCCGGGTTTTCAGAGATAAAAAAGTGGGAATATAAAGTCGGACAGTGTGCGGACGTGGAGATCATCGACCAACGTCCTGGCGGACTGTTTATTGAAGCCACCAAGTGAGCGGGCGTCAGTTTCCATCCAGTTCCTCAAGTTGAAGCCCTCGCTGGCGTATCTCCCGAATGAGGCCAGGGAGTGCCTCAGGCGTGCGTGGCGCCCACAGATGAAGCAGGATAACGGCGCCCGGGTGCAGATCTCGCGTGCCGTTGGCGATAATCTCGTCAGCTGTAATGTCAGCGGCCCAATCCCGAGTGTCATGGGTCCAGTACCAGATCTCCATACCCAGGCGCGCCGCTACTCTGCGTACGCGTCCACCATAGTCACCAAATGGCGGACGAAGGCGCCCGGGTCCATCGACGACCTGTTCATAGATACCGCCGGGAGGGAGATAGCGCAAGCGCCGATGCGAGCGGGTATGGTTACCGAGCCAGTGCCCCTGGGCCTCGATAGCCGCCACCAGATCTGGATTGTCATCTACCCAGTCGCCAATCAGGAAGAATCCGGCGCGGACGCGATCTTCAGACAATTTTTCCAGAATTGCATGGATGCTGTCCGCATCTCCATTGTCATCGAAGGTCAGACGTACAAGGCCGTCAGACTGGTGGCCATGGCGTTCGGCCCTGGTCGGTCGAACATATAGCCGTGCGGCGACTTTACGCAGGCTTCTAAACAGCTTCATGCCTCGTCTCCAATTCGTGGCTGCAAACAGAACCAAAATCAGTCATAAGCAACAACCAGCATATGCCGATGTAAATCAACCCAGCTGAGCCAGTGTATTGGCGACATAACGGGCTGTACTCTCTTCCGTGCAATTGTCTTTCCAGTACATTAGTGTTTCTGTCTGCAGTGCTTCGAGACGCTCTTTGTCCTTTAGCAGCCAGGTCACCCTGGCATCCAGTTGACCCCAGCTCTCAAGCTGTATTATTGGCGCATTTTTATACATACGGATAGGCGGCATTTCCAGACTCACTACAATACAGCCAGCGCGCATTGCCTCGTAATGACGGAATGTTTCCGGATTGACAAACCCGTGGGGCGCCAAAGCGATCTTGCAGGAATATAGAAGGTTATTATAGTCGGATTGCGTGAGCCCACTGGCAAAACCGGAGGTAAACAATATATTGCTGTTCGGGAACGAACCGCTGAGGTCTGCTGGTAACCATCGCTTCGTTAACAGAAGTAATTTTTCGGGGATGTAGTCCAAACCGGACAAGGCCTTATATAGCCCAACGCGACTCCTGTTCAAGGCTCCAGAGAAAAATACGTTTATCGCTCTATTGTTGACAGTCTGGATATCACATTCATCGCCATTGGCATAACCGAGCGGAAAATAGAACAGGTTACCCTCCGTTTCATGTTGTAAATGGACCTTGAATACTGCCTTGCATCGCGCCATCAGCGGCTCGGGGATTGAACCGGTTTCGTCACTTATATAGAAAACTATCAGGTGAGGATCATAATACGGGGGAATTATGTCTTCATCACCAGCTCTGCTGAACTGGTTTACCTTGGAGTAAATCAGAAATCTGTAGGTATTGAACCTTTCAGCCAGAATTTCCTGCAGTCGGCGCAAGAATGTAGTCAGATACGGGTACTCATGCAATTCCTCGAAAGCGTATTCTCTCCCGCCTTTAATAAAGTTACGGCATACGTAGTCTACATTATCGTAAATTTCTTTACCTACAAGCACTACACTTATTTCCAGATACCGGTTTGTTGAGTCATGCTCTGCGTTTAAGGCGACGCAAGCGCTCGCCTGCCCAGGCAATCATAAAATGAAACATGAAAAGCGGATTATTTTTCAGGTATCTGACCCACAGTCTTCCAGGCTCGGATATCAATCGATGCAGCCATTCCATGCCCATTTTTCTTATCCACACCGGTGCAATCTTCTTTGTACCAGCGTAAAAATCGAATGCTGCTCCAACACCGATCATGACGGCGCTAATTCGATATTCGTTACAAGCCATCCATTTCTCCTGTTTCGGGCACCCCAGGCCTACAAACAGGATCCTGGCACCCGAGTCATTTATCACTTCCGAATACCTGTTTTGTTCATCCGGGCTAAGCTCTCGAAATGGGGGGGATATCGCACAAGCCACTTCAAGTGTTGGCCACTGATTTTTAAAGAACACCTGAAGGCGATCCAGAACTTCCTGTGTTCCGCCGTACAATCCAACAGAGATCCCGCGTTCCGCTGCCCTGCGACAAACGCTCTCAAACAAGTCCGGCCCTCTGACCTGCTGGGCTGCACTGACTCCGAATGCATGCATCCACCATGACAAAGGCTTCCCGTCGGGCACCACCATACATGCAGCGTTTACAATCTGCTGAAACTCCTTGTCGTAATAAGCTTCCATACACATATGGACATTTGCCGCACATACATATCCCTTTCGTTTAACCAGCGACTGGTGAATGGCAAACTCAGTTGCCTGTTCTAGTGATGTAACATCAACCCGCATCCCAAGAATAGCAACACTGTTTACCCTCTCCGTAAGATGGTCACACCTATTTTCCACTACAGAAGTGCCTCATATCGCATTTCCAGAAATTTACTTCAGTTCCATCTTGGACATAACACAAAAGACAGCAAATATACTTTTATTACTTTTTCACATCGATCGAGGCAGTCCGGTTCCAGTAGGATACAGCAACACGAATCAGATCCAGCATCAGACTGGCAGGAACATACCATCTAGGCTTGCAATGGCGTACGGTAATCCAGAACCTGCGCTTGATGTTTGCCGGCGATTTTTGATTTGTCAGGTACCCAATGAAAGTTCTCCATGATCTCTTTGATACGAACTCCGTTATTCCCGTCTCTTCCGCCGGCGTGAGACAGTATGTCTTTAGATAAATGAATACCGGAAACCCCGCACGCGCTGCTCTAAAGGTAAAGTCGTCATCGGCAGCGTATTGCGGAAGACGTTTCTCATCATACAATCCT
>DRJH01000433.1 GCA_011052285.1 Gammaproteobacteria bacterium | reverse complement strand
TACGTCAGGCTTATGGCATCTAACAGGCTGTTGAAAAACGCGCATGCGCCACGATGCGGCGTTAATAATCCGCTCAATAATCATGTACGCGCCTGTACACTGCACTTTTTCGCGAATTAGTGCCTTGCGCTCAGCTGAGACTATTCCAATAACCTGCTAAAAAGACCCCTTGAATAGATGATGAAACCTTTACTACGAACCGACTTGTTGTCGCTGCAGCAATACAGCGAGCAACGACTGCAATTCAGACGGCAGGTGATGGCCCACAAGAAAAATCGGGTCATCTACCTGGGAGAGCATCTTGGGCTGTATTTTGAAGATCGCCTGACCATGCAGTATCAGGTCCAGGAAATGCTGCGGGTCGAAAAAATTTTTGAAGATGCCGCTATCGAGGAAGAACTCGCCACCTATAATCCACTAATACCCGATGGCCACAATCTGAAAGCGACCTTGATGATTGAATACACCGATGTTGCCGAACGCCAGCAGATGTTGACCCACCTGGTAGGTATTGAGACCCGGGTCTGGATGCGGGTGGCAGAATTCGAGAAAGTCTGGCCGATCGCCGATGAAGATTTGGAGCGGGCTGACGCCACCAAGACCTCTGCCGTACATTTTTTGCGCTATGAGTTTAGCGAAGCCATGATTGCTGCAGCGCAGGCGGGCGGCACATTGAGCAGCGGGGCCGAACATCCAGCGTACCATAGCGAAGTGATCGTAGCCCCTGAGGTAACGCAGGCGCTGATTGCTGATTTCACGATGGACACTTCCGGCACGAGGAACCCTGGATAAATCTCCTTTCCAAGGAGCCTCTGGATCAACCGATTGGGGATAACTAATCAGGGCTTCTTCCAGTCGGGGCGGCGCTTTTCGATAAATGCATCGATACCCTCGGCTGCCTCCGGGGTCATCATGTTGCAGGCCATGGTCGCACCGGCATCGGCATAGGCTTTGCTCAGCCCGGCTTCCAGCTGTCGATAAAACAGCTGCTTACCGGTACGTACCGCGGACGGTGGTTTGGCTGCGATTTTTTGCGCCAGATCCAGGGTTGTGGCATCGAGGTCCTCGGGGCGGGCGACCCGATTGATCAGGCCCCAGCTGGCAGCAGTTTGGGCGTCGATAAAATCACCGGTCAAAAGCATCTCCAGTGCTCGCTTGCGCGGTATATTACGACTCAAGGCAACCCCGGGAGTGGCACAGAAGAGCCCGACATTGATACCGGAAACAGCAAAACGAGCTTCACTTGAGGCCACCGCCAGGTCGGCTGTGGCGACTAACTGACAGCCGGCGGCCGTGGCAATGCCCTGTACCTTGGCGATTACCGGTTGTGGCAACTGCAGCAGGTGCAGCATAAGCTGACTACAGCGCTTGAACAGGGTATCGTAGTAGTCCTGGTGGTATTGACTGCGCATTTGCTTGAGGTCATGACCGGGGCAGAAGGCTTTACCCGCACCCGCAAGGATCACCACGCGTAGCGAAGGGTCAGATTCCACCGTGGTGAGCTCCCGATCCAGTGCGTCGAGCATTTCTTCAGACAGGGCGTTGTATTGATGGGGCCGGTTCATGGTCAGATGTGCGATACCATCAGCATCGTGTCGCAGCACCATCGGCTCCGTAGCAACTGCAATATTCGTCATTCTACCCTCCAGAAGTGATAAGCTTTGTGATGCGGTTATTGTGCTTGCTCCGCTGTCGCGGTGCAAGCATTGTGTAATTTGTACAGGCCCCTCGTCGGGCGAAGCGGGAACTTGCTGGAGGACGTAATAATGAGTTTGCAACGAATACCCAAGGCTTGTGTTTTTGACGCCTATGGCACCTTGTTTGATGTCCATTCAGCCGTCGCGGCACATCGCTCCCTGTTGGGTGATAAAGCGGACGCGGTATCGAACTGCTGGCGGCTGAAACAGCTTCAATACACTTGGCTGCGCAGCCTCATGGGTCAGTATGTTGATTTCTGGCAGGTCACCCGAGATGGTTTGGATTTCGCATTGGAGCAGGAACAGATCGAGGGTGATGATATTGCCGAGACTTTGATGTCAGCCTATTTGAGTCTGGCCTGTTTTGCCGAGGTGCCGGCTACCCTGCGGGCTTTAAATGCAGACGGGCAGCCATGTGCGATCCTCTCCAATGGCAGTCCGACCATGCTGGCAGCTGCTGTAAAAAACTCCGATATCCACGATCAATTACAGGCGGTCCTGTCTGTCGATGGTATCGGCATTTACAAACCCGATCCCCGGGTTTATCGTCTGGCCTGTACAGCACTGAATCTGGCAGCGCAGGAAATTCTTTTTATGTCGTCCAATGCCTGGGATGTTTGTGGTGCTGCCCATTTTGGATTTCAGGTTGTGCACATCAACCGTTTCGGTCAGCCTGCCGAGCGTCTGCCGGGAAATCCGGTGGCACAACTGACTACGCTGGAAGGCTTGCCGGCACTGTTGCGATCTGTGGCCGGGTGAGTATTGGCTAATGGTACTTGCCATGAGTATTCGTTGGAGGGGGGGCGGGGTAGTTGATATTAATGATTGTTTGGGAATTATCGTGTACGCGGGTACAATGCGCGCCTTAAGATCTTAATCCTATCGAGCCTCTATGCGTAACATCAAGACCGACAACCTGCGAATTGCTTCTCTTAAGGAAGTGATCGTCCCCTCAGCACTGCATCAACAATTCCCAATGACCGAGTACACAGCGGATCTGGTGACCCGCACTCGTCAGGATATTCACCGGATTCTACAGGGTGAGGATGATCGGTTACTGGTCGTGGTTGGGCCTTGTTCCGTTCATGATCCGCTGGCAGCGCTGGAGTACGCGGTTAAACTGGCCACTGCCGGTCAAGAATATGGGGGCCAACTGCTGTTGGTGATGCGGACGTATTTTGAAAAACCGCGTACCACTGTCGGTTGGAAGGGTCTGATCAATGATCCTGATCTGGATGGCAGTTTTAATATCGATAAAGGGCTGTCGGTGGCCCGCCGCCTACTGCTGAATATCAATGAACTGGGCGTGCCGGCGGGTACCGAATACCTGGATCCAATTTCACCGCAATATATCTCCGACCTGGTCAGTTGGGGAGCGATTGGCGCCCGCACCACCGAGAGTCAGGTGCACCGTGAGCTGGTGTCGGGGTTATCCTGTCCTGTGGGGCTCAAAAATGGGACCACAGGTGCCCTGAAGGCGGC
>DRJH01000432.1 GCA_011052285.1 Gammaproteobacteria bacterium | reverse complement strand
TTGTACCCGCCTGCAGGTCTTCGCCGGCATATCTGACATGGTCTCCTGGCAGCGCCTGTCGCTGAAGAATAATCGAATCTCCATTCACCGTAACCCGTTCCTGCATCACCACGCAATCCGCCCCGTCGGGCATAACCGCACCGGTCATAATGCGTACACATTCGCCAACCCCGACCGCCCGGTCGTAAGGATGGCCAGCAAGTGAAGCGCCAACACAGGGCAAGCAGGTGCCTTTAACCGCATCTACAGCATGCAGGGCGTAACCGTCCATGGCGGAATTGTCATAACCGGGGACGGCATGTGGTGAACACACATCCCAAGCCAGGCGACGCTGCAGAGCAACATGTAATGGTACTCGCTCCTCGCCCTCAACCCGCACAACCGTACCGAGGATTTTATTACGTGCGGTAGTAAATTCCAGTGCAGCCGTATCTTCATCACAACCACAACTTGCCACGACGGGTTTATTCATACACGCTCCCATGTTGCGGATTTACCACCAGATTTATACGCCAGGCCGATGTCCTGCATCCGCATGCCGCGATCAACCGCCTTGCACATATCGTAAATAGTCAATAAGGCGACTTGCACGGCGTGCAAGGCCTCCATCTCCACACCGGTACGATCACGACTTTCCACTTGTGCCCGGCAATACACGGTGTTGGCGTCGTGCTCCGGTTGTAACTGAATATCGATACGCGTCAGACGCAAGGGGTGACAAAGTGGCACAATGTCGGCGGTACGCTTGGCAGCCATAATCGCCGCAACCCGCGCAATACCCAACACATCACCCTTTTTGTGATCACCGTCGATAATTTTCTGTAATGTAGCCGGCTCCATTTGAATGCGACCATCGGCAATCGCAGTACGATGTGTTTCCTGCTTGGCTGCGACATCGACCATATGGGCCTCACCACGCCTATTGAAATGGGTCAATTCCTGCTCCATGTCTCTCCTGACCGATGAGCCGTTTATGCGCTATTTATGAGCTGTTGATTCTACACCAGAATCTGGTCTAGGAGGCTGTCCGAGAACAGGGGCCATAGCAAAAACTCGGTTAGCCACGCATAGCTCAGCAGTAAAAAAAATTATTGGCTTTTCCGGTTAAAGATCCTTGGCCAACGAGTCGATAACCCATGCGATAATTGAGAAAGGACTTTGCTATCCATGGGCAGTATGAAAACACGCTATACTCCGCCGCAACGTAACAAATGCCTGATGAATGTGTACTTGAGGAATAGGAAATGTTGAAAACCATCCAGAGAAAAATGTTTTTTATCACCGTATTAATTGTGCTCTCCCTGGCTTCTTTAACCGGCCTGCAACTCTATAATTCCAACATCTCATCAAAGTTACACCATGTCAGGCTCACTACTGACGAAATCAATCTCGACTTAGCCCGACTGGTGGGCTTGGAAAAAGACTTTCTGGGCTTTAAGGCGTTAGCCTCTGTAGACAAATTCAAGAAACTCGAAGCTCATATGATCAAGACTATCGGGGAATTGAAGGCCTATAGCACCGAATTCGACATGGATCAATCGCTCGTCCAGCAATTACAAGCCGGTCTCGACAGCTATACCCAAACCTTTCAAAAGATCACCAACTTACAACAACGAATTGGTCTGACTCCAAAAACCGGTCTGTATGGTGCATTACGGAACTCGGTTCACAAAGCAGAAGCCAATTTTATGAAACTGAACAACAACCTTCTATCCAAAGATGTGTTAATGATGCGACGAGCAGAAAAAGACTTCATGCTGCGTTTCGATCTTAAATACTTGAAAAAATTTACCGCACACTTCGCGGTTTTCGAGCAAGACCTAAACTCCAGCACACTCTCTGCTACAGATAAAGCGACTATTTCTAAAGATATGGTAACCTACAAAAAAGATTTTCAGACTCTGGTTGCTGCGGAGAGAACCAAGGGGCTACGGGCCGACAGTGGCTTGCGGGCCCAATTGAAGGAAGCTGAAGCCAGCGCCATATCAAACTTTTCAGTGCTGAATGAGGCTGTGAAAATCCTCCAGGGAAACAATAATTTATTTGCGGTTATAGCTGCAGTGTTGATCGCCCTGGTTGTCTCTTTCCTGGTAATGTGGCTTGCAGGTCGCATTGTACGGCCGATCAAGGCCTTATCTGAACTTATGAAACGAGCCGGGCAGACACATGACCTGACGCTGCGTGCTGAAGCCAAAAGTGACGATGAAATTGGCGAAATTGCCAAAAATTACAATGCCATGATGGGTGAGATTGCTGGCTTGACGCAACACATTATCGCCACAGCCAAGGAACTTAATTCAACTTCAGGGCAACTGATGTCTTCGATTCAGAACAGTAGTGAAAATATGCAACAACAACACTCAGAAACCGCGCTGGTCTCCACTGCGGTTACTGAAATGACCGCTTCATCCAGGGAAGTGGCGAACAATGCCAATGAGGCGGCTGGCGCATCTAAAATAGCCGATGAAAATGCTCAGGAGGGACTACGCGTAGTACTCGATAACATGAGTAATATTCGACAACTTGCTGAGGATGTACAAAATGCGGCAAACGTCATCAATGAACTAGGAGAGGAAAGCAAGAATATCACCTCAGTTCTCAATGTCATCCGTGATATCGCCGAACAAACCAACCTGTTGGCTTTGAATGCCGCCATCGAAGCGGCCCGGGCCGGTGAGCATGGTCGTGGTTTTGCCGTGGTTGCCGACGAAGTACGGTCACTGGCACAGCGCTCTCAAACCTCAACCGATGAAATCAATATCATTGTACAACGCTTGCTGAGCAGTTCACAGACAGCCGTTTCAACGATGGAACAGAGTCAGACCAAGGCGCTCGGTGGTGTCACTCGGGCCGAAGCCGTGCAAAATTCGCTGGAGCTAATCACCGGTGCCATAGCAGATATCAACAACCGCAACTTGCAAATTGCCAATGCCGCTGAAGAGCAAAATGCCGTCTCCACTGAAATCGATCAAAATGTCAGTAGAATACGTCAGTTATCTGAACAAACCGTGGAACAATCCGGCGAAATTATCAGTGGCAATGAGCGCCTGGTGATGCTGGCCGATAATCTGAACAAGGCGGTTTCAAAATTCATCGTGTCATAGGCAAACCCTTCTATTTTTGAAGTGACGCCGCTGTGTAGTAACACTGAGCGTGCAGCAGCTCCTGTTAGGAAGCGTGTTTGCCTACCGCCGCAAAGTGGTGTCTTGTTGTCATTCTGTGCATAATGCTGCTGTGTATTCACAGCCGGAGTGAACCTATGGCCAGAACTCGTTCCACAATGCTTGAGCTGGGCACCCCTGCCCCGGATTTCTCATTGTTCAATTTCAATCCACCCGGCCCCAGGCCGGTTATGCTGTCCGACTTCCGTAACCGGCGTGGCATATTGGTGGCTTTTATCTGCAATCACTGTCCGTATGTCATTCATATTCTGCACTCTTTTGCCACATTCGCTGCCGACTATGAAAACCGTGATATTGCGGTTATCGCTATCAATGCCAATGATATTAGCACGCATCCGGACGATAGCCCGGAGCAGATGACTCACATTGCTAACGAGTATGGCCTCAGCTTTCCCTATTTGTTCGACGCGGACCAATCTGCAGCCCGTGCCTACCAAGCCGCCTGCACCCCGGACTTCTTTCTTTTTAATGCCGGATTACAACTGTATTACCGCGGCCAATATGACAATGCCAGGCCTGGCAACGGCCAGCCAGTAACCGGCAAAGATCTCGGTGCTGCTACCGAACTACTGTTGGCCGGCAAACCCGCGCCACAACACCAGCTTCCCAGCATGGGTTGCAACATAAAATGGCAGCCCGGACAGGAGCCAGACTACACCTAAGCCCCGGGAGATTACCCGAAACAGGATAATGCCACCAGCATGGATGAAGAGTCCATTGTTTATACCTTTTTTCTGATTTTTGCCGGTTCTGCGATTCTGGCTACGGTGGCCTTGTATGCCCGCCAAGCACTGCTCGTTGCCTACATCTTACTTGGTGCCCTGCTCGGTCCCAGTGGCTTTGCGCTAGTCAAAGATCCACAACTGATTCAAAGTATTGCCAATATCGGCATTATCTTTCTGCTATTTTTACTGGGCCTGAATCTGTATCCGCAAAAATTGTTACGCCTGTTCCGGCAGGCGTTACCAATTACCCTGATCAGTGCTTTGGTCTTTGGTCTGTTGGGTTTTGGCTTGACCTTCTCTTTCGGGTTTGGGGTTGTCGATGCCTTGCTGGTTGGAGTCAGCTGTATTTTCTCGAGCACCATACTGGGGTTGAAACTCCTACCCACGACAATACTTCATCACCGACATGCTGGAGAAATCATCATCAGTATCCTGTTGTTACAGGATTTATTGGCAATTCTCGTACTATCACTCCTGCATGCCGTTGAACAGGGCCAGCTACAGCTATCGGGTATTTTGAAGCTGAGTATAGCTTTTCCACTGTTACTCGCCATTGCCTATTTTGGTGAAAAACTGTTGTTGCAGAAATTATTACGGTCTTTTGATCGAATCCACGAATACATCTTTTTGCTGGCCATCGGCTGGTGTCTTGGTATCGCAGAACTGGCCTCTGTTGCCGGCCTGTCTTACGAGGTTGGGGCCTTTATCGCCGGTGTCTCCCTGGCCAACAGCCCCATTGCTCGCTTTATCGCCGAAAATTTGAAGCCATTGCGGGATTTTTTTCTAGTGATGTTTTTTTTCGCGCTGGGTGCCGGCTTTGATTTTGCCGCCGCCAGAACCATGCTTGTACCAACGTTCATCCTGGCAACAATGCTGTTAGTGATCAAGCCGGTGGTGTTTCACACGCTCTTAAGACGAACTCACGAAGCCGAGCAATTTTCTTGGGAAATCGGCTTTCGACTAGGACAGCTGAGTGAGTTTTCACTACTATTGGTATTCGTTGCCCAACACTCTGGTGTACTATCAAACAGCGCGGCCTATCTGATTCAGTCAGTAACGCTACTCAGTTTTGTGGTGTCATCCTATCTTGTTGTGCTGCGCTATCCGACCCCGATGGCGGTAACCGAGGCTTTGCGACGTGAATAATACCACTATTAAGGCGTTCTCCTCATGATTGCGTTTAATGACATGCTTAAGTCCATGATTAAACTGCAAGCATCGGATCTTTATCTCACTACCGGCGCACCACCATGTATTAAAAGCATGGGACTACTAAAACCCGTTACTAACGAAATATTTGCCCCGGGTGACATTGCCAGTATTGCTGCCACAGTGATGGATCAAGCCCAACAACAGGCGTTTGCCGCCCATCCGGAGTGTAATCTGGCACTTTCACAAAGTGGTATTGGCCGATTCCGCGTCAATTTCTTCCGCCAACGCAGTGAAGTTGGAATGGTGGTTCGGCATATTAAGGCCACGATCCCGGATATGGACTCCTTAAATCTTCCGACCATCCTGCAATCGGTGATTATGCAGCAAAGGGGCCTGGTGCTAGTCGTCGGTGCTACCGGCTCAGGTAAATCTACCACCCTGGCCTCACTCATCGATTACCGTAACCGCCATGCCTCGGGACATATCATCACCATTGAGGATCCGATCGAGTTCATCCACCGCCACCATCGCTCCTTAATTAACCAGCGTGAGGTCGGGGTAGATACCGATAGCTACGCAGATGCCTTGAAAAATACCTTGCGTCAAGCCCCGGATGTCATCTTGATCGGTGAAATCCGCGATCAGGAAACCATGCAGCACGCCATTACCTTTGCCGAAACCGGACATCTTTGCATATCTACACTGCATGCCAATAATGCCAACCAGGCTTTGGATCGTATTATTAATTTTTTTCCACAAAGCCACAAACCCCAATTACTACTTGATTTATCGCTCAACTTACGTGCTATCATCTCACAACGCCTAGTCCCAACTCTTGATCGGCAACGTACCGCAGCCATCGAAATCCTTCTCGACTCCCCGCGCACCCGTGATTTGATCGGGCGCGGTGAGGTCGCTGAACTGAAAAATGTAATGACCAAATCCGGTGCCCTGGGTATGCAGACATTTGACGGTGCTTTGCTAACTTTGCTGCAACAGGGCAAGATCAGTGTTGAAGAAGCCCTTCGTCACGCTGATTCTGAAAACAATCTTAAACTACAAATTCAACGTGGTAAATCGGCGATAGCGACTACCGCTGGTACCGAACTCAGCCTTGTTGATGAGGTGCAAGACGCCGGTGAAGATCAGCGGCGGTAGCTACAATTATTTTATTGCCATTATTGCGGGAATTACGTATGTAACTAGCAGTGAAATCGGCGTATAAAGCTTCTGGAGTCACCGGTTTTAAGGAGCTGACATGCGCAGAATAACCCCAAATAATACGCGAACTACCTGTAAGCAGTGCAGCATTGTTTGTCGCTGTCTGGGCCGCAATCTGTCCGCTGCTGATATTGAAGAAAATCTGGGTATCAGTGGCTGTGCGCGGGTCCTGCACAAACAAGAACACTTGTTCGATATGCATCAGCCCTTTCATTCTCTCTATATTATTAAATCCGGTGCCATCAAAACCTTCTCCACCACCCACACCGGAGAACAACAGGTCTTGGGGTTTCACCAACCTGGAGAAATTCTTGGGCTTGATGCCGTCAATTCACGCTATGCCACAACAGCGGTTGCCCTCACTACCACTGGGGTCTGCGCACTCAACAAAGATGAAGTTACCCGGGCAATGCGTAGGTCATCCGCTTTTCTGGAGCAGATAATGGAGCACTATCGCCAGGAACTGTTTCAGGAAAAACGCATGCTGACCGTGTTGGCTCGCAAGGATGCTGACCAGCGTGTTGCAACGTTCCTTCTCTCCCAAATCCGTGGCTGTGATTTCTTCAACCACAGCCAGGCCGAGTTAACTTTACCCATGTCCCGCTCAGACATCGGCAACTACCTGGGTCTGGCGCCGGAAACCATCAGTCGAGTACTACGGCGCTTTCAGGAAGCCCAACTCATCGTTGTACAGCGTAACCGGGTCAACAAAATTAATTCTGCTGGCCTGTATAGCATGGCTGGTGAATCCGTCTGGCTCGATGAATGTTCTTGCAAACAGAGGCAATGCGCCTCCTGAAACAGAAATGTTTTTACTGACATGTAGTATGGGCACAAAATCAACGACTAGTGGGAACAACTGGGGCCTCGATTATTCCCGCTAGCAGCGGATTTATTTTCTTCTTTCTGCTTGTTCATCCCGAGATTCCTGACGGGCTTTTTTTTGTTCCGCAATCAAATTCATTGGGGAGCTGCCGATACCACACACTTATTGCGCCCCACCAAAACCATGCTATAGTTATTGGTGGAGAGACTGTTATGCAAGTAGGTGCTTCAATTTCTACCCTGGCCCGCGTTGCCACCATCAGCAATGCAGGGGCGGCTGCGACCCTACCCAAGTCAAATCAACACAAGTCATCACCTTCATCCACATCTCAAATATTTCGACAACAACAGAAAATACGCCAGCTGCAAAGTATCGACCGTGAGGTGCGTGCTCACGAACAGGCGCATCTTAATGCTGCTGCAGGTATCGCCGTTAGTGGTGCTCATTTTCAATATCAGGTCGGCCCGGATGGAAAGCGTTATGCGGTCGCCGGCGAGGTGCAGATTGATACTGCACCGGTCCGGAACAATCCACGGGCTACACTGCGCAAGGCAACTGCAATCGAACATGCAGCGCTGGCACCAACAAAGCCATCTACACAAGACCGAGAAGTTGCCCACCAGGCCAGTGCTATGGCCCGACAGGCACAGTCTGAGCTGTTGCAGCAACAACTCTCTGCTCGTGGCAGCCCGACTCCCGGCCAAACCATCAACCAATACGCTTAAGGAACTGTAAATAAATAGCATGGCTATTTATTTACCGCTCTTAAGGTACGATCTGTAACGCAGCGAATCTGGCAACACGGACACGGCGGGACACAATAATCGTGTACTCTTTATCTTTTCGCCTACAGTTGCCCTCTTATGTATAAATTTGCTGTCTTCGGTAATCCGGTTCAACACAGTCTTTCGCCAACTATCCACAATTTGTTCGCCCGCCAGTGCGACCTCAGCGTTCAATATGATGCGATCGAATGTACTTTAAGTGCTTTTGCAATCACTGTACGTGATTTTTTCCTCTGCGGCGGCCATGGCGCCAACGTTACCCTGCCTTTTAAGGAGCACGCTTTCGCGCTAGCCAACACAGTTAGCTCCGCTGCCAGGCTGGCAGGAGCAGCAAATACCTTGTGTCGATCCGATGATCGAACGCTGTTTGCCGAAAACACCGATGGACTGGGGCTAATACGGGATCTCACAACAACACAGGGCCTCAATCTGACCCACTGTCGTATCCTACTTCTCGGTGCTGGCGGTGCAGCACGCGGTGTATTGGGTCCACTCATGCAAGCCACAACGCACCCTGTCACCCTGGTGAATCGCACCCTTGCGAAAGCTGAAGATGTGGCGGCTCATTTTTCCAGGGTGGGTAAGGTGATCACCCGCAGTTATGCCGAGTTGGCTGACGATCATTACGATGTTATTATCAATGCGACTTCTGCCAGCCTGTCCAGTACCTTGCCAGCATTGCCAGATACCCTATCGTGCCGCAATGCTCTGGTCTATGACATGATGTATAGTAAAAAGCCGACCATCTTCATGCAGTGGGCAAAAAACCAAGGTGCCTCTGTGGTGTGTGATGGCCTGGGCATGTTACTGGAACAAGCTGCAGAATCATTTTATCTCTGGACCCAACACCGGCCCGAAGTGTTGGCTGTACGCAGGCAATTACTGCACCCCTCCCGGCCTCTATAGACTATACCATTGAGCTGTAAAATCTGAAATTAATAACCACTGCCTTAAATGAAGTCCTATGAAAACAATTACTCCCAGTAATACTTCCCCACATAACGACAGTAAAAACAAGGATTCTGATTCCTGGAAAAGTAAATACTACGGCCTACTCAAAGAACTGGAACTGCAAGAGCGCAACTGGGGTGAGGTGGAGGTCGTATTGCGTCGCAGTCTCTCAAGAATGACTGCGCTGGGAACGGGTCAGTCTGCCCTGCTCGACACCCATCTTAATCGTCTGCGACAATCGATCCGTGAAGAAATGCCAAGCGAACAACTAGCCGGCTTGGTCGAGGATATGATTGATTTATGTGAGCCCCTGGAAAACGAAACGGTAGGAGAGTTCACGGATGCAGGCTTAGATTCTACCAATAGTCGACACATTCTTGCCTTATTACTGGAGATTTTAGCCCTGCCAGGGAATAATGAAACACAAGACAGGAAACGGTACGACTGGCAGCAACAGCTACGTCAGCCAACGACATCGCTGAACTCCTTAGCAATGGAAATTATCCAGGAGCTCGGCACTTGCCCTGTTGCTAAAACTGATCTATACAGCATCACCACCGATGCCTTGCGCAGCTTACTGGATCAACTACCATTACCTGATACACTGCAGCTACAAATACAGCGTATCCGACAGCAACTGGACGCTGGTCTGGACCAGATCTCACTCACTCAGGCTATCACTAAAATTGCTGATTTAGCCCGCGCTGCACAATCGGATCTACAGCAACAACGCCAGGAACTGGAGCGTTTCCTACTACAATTAACACAGCGACTCCGAGATATGGACTTGGTGCTGGCGGACAGCTCGGAACACAGTCGTCGGGGTCTGCAGACGACTCGGGAAATGAATCAGGCAGTACAAAGCGAAATGGCCGGAATTAGCAGCCAGGTTGAAACGGCAGAAGAGTTGGGTGAACTCAAAAAAACGGTTCAGCAACATTTGATGAGAATAGAAAAACGTCTGAATGATCATATTGAAGGTGAAGTAGAGCTGGACCATAAACACCGCCGCCATATTGAACAGTTGGTTAGTCGACTTGGAGAAATGGAGAAGGAAACCCGGCATCTTCGTCTACGGGTGTCCCAGGAACGGGCTCGGGCCTTGACAGACAAACTCACCGGAGTCAGTAATCGACTGGCCTTCGATGAACGACTGGAACAAGAGCTGACGCGCTGGAAACGCTATAAAAATCCACTGTCACTGGTATTCTGGGATATTGATCACTTTAAACAAATCAATGATCAACTAGGTCACAAGGCAGGTGATAAAATCCTTCAGGCGCTAGGAGCTCTACTCAATAAGCGATTGCGGGAAAGTGATTTTACCGCCCGCTTTGGTGGCGAAGAATTTATCTCCCTGTTACCTGAAGAATTGTCTGCCGCTGCCAAGGTTGCTGATGAAATTCGTGCCGCCATCGCAAGCTTTAAATTCAACTACCAGGGCAAACGGGTACCGATGTCGATTTCCTGTGGTGTTACCCAGTGTCGGGAAGGTGATACCGCCAGTACCCTCATTGAACGTGCTGACCATGCCCTGTACAAGGCCAAGGAAGGTGGTAGAAACCGTTGTGAGGTAGCCGTTTAGTATGCTGCGATTATTGTGTCAACGCAGGGTCACCAACTCTTCACCCGCAGTTGGGTGAATTGCAATCGTCTGATCCAAGTCCTGTTTGCGCGCCCCCATATTGATTGCCACGGCAAAACCCTGAATGATTTCATCACAGGCCTCACCAATCAGGTGACAACCGACAACGGTTTCCTCCTCACCGACCGTGATTAGCTTGACTACCGTTACCGGTTTTTGAGGCGTCATGGCATAGTACAGATTCACAAATCGACTCTGGTAGGTATGGATTTGTGCTTCACCATAACGCTCGATGGCTTGTGATTCGGTTAAACCGACTGTACCAATAGGGGGGTGACTAAAAACTACGGTAGGAATACAGTTATAATTAATCCGTGCCTCTGGCTGTTGGTTAAAAAGACGCTCAGCGAGTTGTCTTCCGGCAGCGATGGCTACCGGTGTCAGAGCTGCACGTCCGGTTACATCCCCCACAGCATAAATTCCTTTCACTGCGGTATTTTGATACTCATCGGTGACAATAAATCCGTGCGTATCAGTGCTCAAACCACACTTCGTCAAGGCCAGGTGTGCCGTGTTGGGTTTCCGCCCGATCGCCCAGATCACTTGATCAAAACCCTGTTTGTTTTCACCGTTATTTTGTTCAACCGTCAAGCCCTTGTTGGTATCACGATATAGTGCTGTGGTCTGGAATAAGTTGTGAATGTGGATGCCATCCTCCCTCATGCTGTCCGTCAAAACATCGCGTAAGGTTTGGTCGAAGGTTCTCAGGATCTGTTGTTTACGCAGTAGCAAACTGACGTCGGACCCTAAGTGATTTAATACACCGGCCAATTCAACCGCAATATACCCGGAGCCGATTATTGCGACACGTTGTGGTAGTGTCCGCATTGCGAAAAAACCATCACTAGTCAAACCTAGTTCGGCTCCAGGTAGTGCTGGCAGCAAGGGCTTACCGCCCGTTGCAATCAGAATATGTTCAGCCTCAAGAACCACAGTATCAAGCTGAACACGGTGTGGACCACAAAACTGACCCCGACCAGCAAAAAAATGAACGCCGGAATCTACCAACATGTGGTCGTAAATTTTATGCAGCCGCTGGATGTGCGCATCACGACGCTGTTGCAGTATCTTCCAGTCAAGTCCTTTATTTTCAAGCACAAAACCATAATATTTTGCATCCTCGATTTGTGTTGCCAAATGTGCAGTATTCCACATAATTTTTTTCGGCACACAGCCAACATTGACACAGGTACCACCAATAGCACCACTTTCTATCAAGGCTACACTCGCACCATGTTCAGCGGCTCGGCGTGCTGAGGCAATACCTCCACTACCTCCGCCGATTACAAGATAATTAAATTGCTTTTGCATTTTCACCCTCTCATTATTTATCTGACTTTCATTTTTTCAGACCCATAAATACGATTATAATCATCCTCTGGTAATTACCTGGTGTTATTTTCCTTATTCGATATGATAACATCTGAATATAGCCTGAAAGTGCCACTGTATTAACCTGCTGTTTCTTTAGGGACTACAAATAAATAACACGGCTATTTATACGCCTGGATTTATATTAAATTAGCGTGATGTGATTTAACGAGATAACAAAATTTGGTTGTTCCTGCAAAACCGGCACTTGCACCATCCATGGTGGTCGTAGCGAGGAAAAGCAGATTTGAGGCGAATACTGGTTGTATTTAACGAGAATTAGGGAGAAATTGGACCAAATTCTGCTTTTGTACAGTAGGTTCTCTATTCTTGGAGAGCTTCTTAGCACCGAAAGACTTGTCAAGAATGGAGTCGATCGGTGTTGCTCCCACATAATTGGTACTTTTACCATCCTTGTAGTCTTAGCGAGGAAAGTAATTTTAGGTAGAACACTGGTTGCATTTGACGACGCATGAGGAAATCTGACCAAAGTCGGCTTTTCCACAGTGGTTTATCTATTCTCGAACAAGCGCTTGGTAACAACCCATCGCCACCATAAAGAAAAACCAAATGAGCCAAACCGCCTTGTTGCCTCAATTCTCAAGTATCGATCTGACGACAGTTGAATCTATTCTTGATCACTTGATAGCAAAAAATCGAGCCATAATCTCCCGTTTAGGAAAAAGCGAATCATCACAATGGGACTTGGTGATGCTACCTTTGATCGAGGCCAATGATGCTCTGGATCGATTCTGGTCGCCGATCTCACACCTCAACTGTGTTAGTGACAGCACTACATTGAGAGCTCTTTATCAGGCATGTCATCAAAAGTTGGTCGCATTCAATACCGAAGTGGCACAGAATGAGGCCCTTTTTCATACCTTTGAGCGAGCCTCCAATGCTCCGGGTTTTGCTCGGCTGAGTATTTCTCAGCAACAATCTTTACTGCATGCCTTGCGTGATTTTCATCTTTCAGGGGTTGACCTAACCGCCGATAACAAAAAAACGTTCAGGAAGTTACAAGAAACACTGGTGAACTTGCAAACCAAGTTTTCACAAAATATCCTTGATGCTACTTCCTATTGGTACTTACATGTCGTTGATTCTAAAGATCTTATAGGGTTGCCCGAGAGCGTGATACGGCAAGCCCGTAGCAAAGCCATGGAAGAAAGCCTTAGTGGCTGGGTATTTACTCTGCAAGCCTCATCCTATATCCCTTTTATGCAACATGCCAGTAGCCGTGTTTTACGCCAGAAAATTTTGGATACTCGGCAACAGCTTGCTTCTTTACTGGGCTACAAGCAGTATGCCGATCTAGCATTACAAACCCGCATGGTGGAAATACTGACGAAATTCTGGGCTTTCTTGATGAACTGCTGCGGCATACCCAACCAATAGCTGAGCAAGAGTGGCGACAGTTACAAGCATTCGCCAAACGATCCGGGCAGCTGATACCAATACAGGCTTGGGATATTGCCTATTTGTCGGAACAACTCAAGAAACAGCAATTTCATTTCACGGATGAGGAATTACGGCCATATTTTCCATTACCCAAGGTCTTAGCGGGTCTATTTTCGCTCGTGCAATCATTATATGGCATCCAGATTACACCACCTGCTCATTACAGTCGACGCTGAATAATATCATAAAACAAACACCCATGTTTCCGGTAGCCCCGTGGAATAGATTTCAACATAGTTTTTCACATATTTTCTCTGGCGATTATGCTGCAGGTTACTACAGGTACAAATGGGCCGAAGTGCTTGCTGCAGATGCCTTTAGTCGTTTCGAAGAAGAGGGATTGACTAGTCGTGCGGTGGGTACTGCACTTCTTGAACAAATACTCAGTCGCGGTGGAAGCTGTAGTCCCGCTGTTTTATTTAAATCCTTTCGGGGGCGTAAACCAACGCTGACTGCCTTGTTGCGCCATAGTGGCTTATCTCAATCCTACGACCCCCTATCTAATCAGGAATAATAAGACCAGGAGTCTATCCACAGATGGAAGTGACGCTGTAGATAAGTGGACTTTAGCCAGGCCTTCTCCTACGTGATTATCTATTCAGTGGGCATTCACCTCGCTGGAGAATATAACCTCAAATTTATTTCTCTTGGGATTTCGCCATGAATAGTGGAGGTGGTTACTTTGCAGAGATGATAGATCGTTCGATTTTTCTTCTTGAACAGATTTCCAAAATCTATAGCTATGAGTATCGCAATCCAGATGACTAATGACTGGTTTAATGCTACTATCCCACACCAGGTCAAACGTAAGCTACTGTTTTTATTCTATGTTAACAGCTCTGTGTAGAACTCTGTGGATAACCGGTCAATAAAGTTACCCACAAGTTCTCAGCTTTTTTACCACAATATTATCAACAACACGAACATAAGATAAGTATTTGAATTACATATTAAATATTTGTGATTACACATAATCAACTGCACTAACAATTACAGAATTATTATGAAACTACATATTAATAAACAGGAACTGTTACAACCGTTGATAAAAGTTGTTAACGTAGTAGAGAAGAAGCAAACCATTCCAATTCTTGCTAATGTCTTAATCAAGGCTTCTGATGAATATCTGCTACTTTTGTGTACCGATCTTGAGGTTGAGTCTCGTATCCGTATTGATCAAACTCATTATCAAGAGGCGCACGGAGGTTGTACCGTCGATGCAAAAACATTACTAGATATTGTCAGGGCTCTACCGGAGGAGCAATTAATTTCCCTGCAGCAAATACGAGACCATTTGCAAATTACTTCCGGGAAGAGTAAATTTTCTTTACAAACACTTCCGATAGAGGATTTTCCTTTAGCCGAAAATAATGATTGGGATTTCGAAACAGAAATAGATCAACAACCTCTAAAACGAATGATTGAACTTTGTGTATTTACCATGGCTCATCACGATGTCCGGTTCTTTCTTAATGGAATGTTATTTAGATTTATGCCAGGAAAACTGATTACTGTAGCTACCGATGGACACCGATTGGGGATGGCACAAATCATCAACGATAATCTACGTCATGAATTGGATGTAATTATTCCCAGAAAGGCTATTGTAGAAATTAACCGTCTATTGGAATACAAAGACCAGATTATTACTCTACAAATGAATAAACATTACTTTCGTTTAAATATTGGATCATTAAGTTTTATTTGTAAACTAATTGATGCACAGTACCCAGATTACTCACCGTTGATTCCTACCGATCTTGATAAAAATATTCTTATCAATCGGGAAGCATTTCTGCAAGCTGCAAATCGCTCAGCCATTTTGTGCAGTGAAAAAAAACCTGGTGTACGTATAGTCGTAACGGAGAACATGCTAACACTTGCAGTGGCAACCATAGAGCATGAAAATGCCAGAGAAGAGCTGAGTGTTCAATACAATGGGCCAGCATTTGAAGTTGGTTACAACATTATGTATTTAATTGAAGCTGCCAAAAGTATGGAAACGGAAAAAATCTGTTTGCAAATAGGTAACATCGAGTCAGGCTGTATCATCTCTTCAGCTCAACCGATGGATTATGTCGCTGAATGTAAATACCTGGTGATGCCGATCAGGCTTTAGATGTTTCACGTGAAACATCTAAATTCCTAACATTTAACAAGTGTAACAATTCAGCGTGTTTAGATTTTGGTTCAGTACAAGGCGCTCTCGCACGGAGAATGTGAGCATTTGAGTACGAACATAACGCCGTAATGGGACAAAAGATGAATACGCTGAATAGTTGCTAACAATTTAGGTTATCGTATTGAACGTACAAAAACAGAACGAAGCATATAACTCCTCTAACATCAAGATTCTTAAAGGACTTGATGCAGTTAGAAAACGGCCTGGAATGTATATTGGAGATACTGATGATGGATCAGGTCTGCATCATATGGTTTTTGAAGTACTCGACAATGCTATTGATGAAGCGCTTGCAGGCTATTGTGATAAAATTATAGTGACAGTTCATGAAGACAAGAGCGTTACTGTAGAAGATACCGGTCGTGGTATACCCATCGGCATTATTGAAGAAGAAGGTAAATCTGCCGCAGAGATCATCATGACTGTACTACATGCTGGTGGAAAGTTTGATCAAAATGCCTATAAAGTTTCCGGTGGTTTGCACGGTGTTGGAGTTTCTGTCGTGAATGCACTGTCAAAAAGCCTTGAAATGAAGATTTATCGGGAGGGTAAAATATTTCTACAACATTACCTGATGGGCGTACCAGAACAGGATGTACGCGTCATCGGTGAAAGCAAGAAGACCGGTACCACCATTCGTTTTTATCCCAGCGACCAGGTGTTCAGTCACATAGAATTTAAACATGATATTTTGGTCAAGAGAATTCGTGAGCTTTCTTTTCTTAATTCCGGTATATGTATTACTCTGGTTGATGAAAGAAAGGATTCACGTGATGTCTTTCATTACGAAGGAGGCATCAATGCGTTTGTCGAATATCTTAACCACAATAAAACAGTCTTACATAAAAACGTCATTAATATTAATGGTGTAAAGAATGATACTCATGTTGAACTCGCAATGCAATGGAATGACACGTACCGAGAAAACGCCTTTTTCTTTACCAATAATATTCCACAACGTGATGGTGGTACCCATATGGCAGGTTTTCGAGCTGCGCTAACTCGAAGTCTGAATCACTATATGGAGGAAAGCGGACTAGCAAAACGAGAGAAGGTACAGATCTCGGGTGATGACACACGCGAAGGTCTAACTGCGGTGCTTTCCGTGAAGGTTGTAGATCCAAAATTTTCGTCACAAACCAAAGATAAACTTGTATCCTCCGAGGTAAAGTCGGTTGTTGATGCGATCATCTCTGAAGGCCTACGTACGTTTCTAGTGGAAAACCCAACAGACGCCAAAAGTATTGCGGAACGTATTATCGAATCGTCACGCGCACGCGTAGCCGCCAGGAAAGCAAGGGATCTAACACGCAGAAAGAATGCTCTGGACTTAGGTGGACTACCCGGTAAATTAGCCGATTGTCAGGAAAAAGATGCCCGTCTGTGTGAGATTTACCTGGTTGAAGGAGATTCAGCCGGTGGTTCCGCGAAGCAGGCCAGAGACCGAAAATATCAGGCGATTTTGCCATTGAAAGGTAAAATTTTAAATGTAGAAAAAGCCCGTTTTGATAAGATGCTATCCTCGGATGAGGTCGGTACACTCATTACCGCTCTGGGTACGGGAATCGGCGAGGGCGATTTTAATATCGAAAAACTACGTTATCATCGCATTATCATCATGACCGATGCCGATGTTGATGGCTCTCACATCAGAACCCTATTGCTGACATTTTTTTATCGACAAATGCCAGAATTAATTGAGAAAGGATATATTTATATTGCCCAACCGCCACTTTACAAGGCTACGATAAGGAAGCAGGTGCAGTACTTAAAAGATGAAGAAGAAATGATGATATTCATTATCAATCAAGCACTTAATAACTCATCATTCGTTCCGGAAAACGGTCAGGAGATAAAAGGTGAGGGCCTTTTGCAACTTACGCGTGCTTATTTTGACCTGCAGGAGCATATTGCACATCTGGCACAGCACTACGACCGTTATCTGCTGCAACTGATCACTACATTACCAAACCCGGTGCAGCAGGATGGCACGATTCAATGGCAACAATATGCTGAGGTAATCCATCTCGCGCTTCAATCCCAAACGAAGGAGTTCACGTCCTATGATGTTAGTGCCGATACCATCAAAGACGGCAGCTTGACTATTACCCAGAATAAGAATGGAACAACGTCTTACAATATTTTTTCTGCACAATTTTTTCATTCCAGGGAAATGCAGGCAATTTATGCCATTGCCGAAAAGATCCACCAACAATTTCCGGCCAGGATTCAAGCTTATTTTGGGGAACAGCAAAAAAATGCTGAAAATTTTAGCGAGGCACTGGAGTGGCTAATGAGCAGTGCGCGAAAACGCATCCAATTCCAGCGCTATAAAGGACTCGGAGAAATGAATCCAGAACAGCTTTGGGAAACAACCATGGATGTAACCAAGCGTAGACTACTCCAGGTTACGATTGAAGATGCCGTGGCTGCTGATGAAGTTTTCTCCATGTTGATGGGAGATAATGTCGAGCCAAGACGGTTATTTATTACTGAAAATGCTTTTTCTGTCAGTAACTTGGATGTCTGATAACGATCAGTTTATTGCACTGAATGATTCGTCTTGACACGGCACGTTAACCATGGTGACCCGAGTAGTATCAAGTCTTGCTGCGGTCAGTTTACCACCCCAGATACATCCGCTATCCAGCCCCAACAAAGAGGGTCGCTGATAAAGACCGAGTGCTGACCAATGGCCAAAGACCAAGCGAATATCTGCTGTTTTTCTATTTGGTAAATCAAACCATGGAAGCAAACCTGGCGTTTGTGAACCGAGCGGGCCTTTGTGGAGCAGGTCAAGTGACCCATTGGCTTTACAGTAGCGAATTCGGGTGAACACATTAACCAACATGCGCAAGTGTTGTGCCAAGGGGCTTAGATTACTGGTCGTGTTCGAATGATTACCATAAAGCTCCTGCAGTTGCTCAAATGTGGGGTTTGAAGCCAGAATTTGACTTACCGACGCACTGTATTGCAGGCAATGGTGTAGATCCCAGTGCGGAAGGACGCCAGCATGAACGAGACCGGTGTTGATTGCCGGATCAAAATAAAATAGCGGTTTATGACTCAGCCAGTCTAGCAACTGATCCCGATCTGGGGCAAGCAACAAGGCATCTAATGTGTCTTTGTTACTTGCGGGTCGTGCACCACGAGCCACACAGAGTAGATGAATATCATGGTTTCCTAAAACAGTGATGACCTGTTTCCCAAGCGACCGAAGAAGCCTAAGGACCTGTAGAGACTGCGGACCCCGGTTGACCAGATCACCAACAAACCAAAGTTGATCCTGTGTCGTCGGCGCCAGTTTATCGAGCAATTTACTCAGGGCTGTATAACACCCCTGAACGTCTCCAATAGCGTAGATGGTCATCAATTAGTTCGTTGGTTCCTCATCCAGTAGGTCATCGGGTAATGGGGGTGAGCCATTAAAAATAACATTGAGCCTGGATTGAGTGTAACTTTCTTTGGTGAACGAGTAAGGATCCAACTGCAAACTCAAGACCTTCTCCAGCCCTAATTTATTACTGCGGTTATCAACAATATTGACCATGGTAGCTGCCCAGTAGGACGAATGATCAAATAGATAAGGCACGGCATCAGTATAGGAGTATTCAGGTGCCAGTCCAAACGCATCACGCAATGAACTTGGCCCCAATAGGGGTAGGACCACGTAAGGTCCAGGAGGAACGTTCCAGACAGCAAGTGTCTGACCGAAGTCTTCTCGATGTTTCGGTAGCTCCAGATAACTGGCAAAATCAAATAAGCCCAATACGCCAAAAGTGGAGTTGAAGACAAAACGTGCTGTATCTTGCAGAGATTGTTCCAGCTGTCCCTGCAGGAGGTCATTGATAATGGTGGTCGGTTGAGTAAGATTGGAGAAGAAGTTGTTGATCGAAGCACGTAGCCGCAAGGGTACAAGCAGTTGATAGGATTTGGCAGCCGGTTTAAGTACGTATTGATCAATTCGCTCATTAAGCCCGTAGACACCCCGGTTCCAATCCTCCCAGGGATCAGTAATCTCTGTATTTTTCAACGCCACAGGATTAGCGGCGCTCTGGCTGGTATCAAGCGAGGCACAACCACTGGCGAGTAGGATATAACCCAGAGCAAACATGCGAACCAGGTAACGCGATTCTTTGAAACGATTAAGCGAACAGAGTTTACTTATAGTTAACGTTTTCATAACAGTTTTAATCTGTGGTGGGTAGTTGGCCGACAGAAGGCCGTGTCAAAGCAGGAGCCAACCGTCCATTACTGCTGGAAAACTATTACCTCCAGCTGATTCAAGGATAGCATGATTAACCAGGAGGCTGTCCGAGACAATCCTGCATTTTTTTGTAATCAAAATCACTGCTTACAAAACAATCGCCGATGGAATGAAACAAAACCAGTCTTAAGCGTCCACACGCAACTTTCTTATCATTGGACATCAGGGCAAGTATACGCTGAGCAGATAGTTCCTTCGGCATGCGTACCGGCAAACCAGTTTTTTTCAACAGTCCGCAAATTCGTGTAACCTGCTGTCGATCGAGCCAACCCTGTGCACAGGATAAGCGGGCCGCCAGACAGATACCTGCGCTGATCGCTTCCCCATGTAGCCAGTTTCCGTAACCGAGGCCGGCTTCAATGGCATGTCCAAAACTGTGTCCCAGATTGAGTAAGGCTCGGCAACCCTGCTCCCGTTCATCCTGTGCCACAATCCTCGCCTTGTTAGAACACGAGCGCTCAATAGCGGTAACTAGTGCAGCGTGGTCTCTAGCCAGCAATGCATCGATGTGATCTTCCAGCCAGCAGAAAAAATCATAATCGTTGATCAGGCCATATTTAATGACTTCCGCGAGGCCGGAGACCAACTCACGTCTTGGTAGAGTGTCAAGGGTATCGATATCGACAATAACGGCGGCAGGTTGATGGAATGCACCAACCATATTTTTGCCAAGAGGGTGATTGACCCCGGTCTTACCACCTACTGAAGAGTCAACCTGAGACAATAACGTTGTAGGAATTTGAATAAAAGTAATGCCACGTTGATAACTGGCTGCAGCGAAACCGGCAATATCGCCTACTACCCCCCCACCTAAAGCCAGTAAAGTTGTCTTACGGTCACAATGCTGCTGTAACATGGTCGTGATGATTGCCATAACCGCGTCAACATTCTTATATTGCTCTCCTTCAGGCAACAGATGTAAGCTCTGCTTTAGTGTTGGAAAACAATCCTGTAATTTCGATAGATACAATGGTGCCACAGTGTGATTACTCACGATCATGAGATGACTACTGTTAAGATAAGGCAAAAATAATTGCGGGTGAGATAACAGGTCTTGGCCTATCATAATCGGGTAGGTTCGTTGACCTAGATCTACGCGAAGTTGAATCACTGTGTACCCAGCCGGAGCATGATTTCCCGGGCGACATTTCTTGAACTTTGATTGCCGGTTGCCACCGTAATATCTGCCTCC
This sequence comes from Gammaproteobacteria bacterium, assembly GCA_011052285.1. Lineage (GTDB taxonomy): Bacteria > Pseudomonadota > Gammaproteobacteria > Arenicellales > DRJH01 > DRJH01. The sequence goes on along the minus strand of DRJH01000432.1, from coordinate 6,479 downwards.
TGAAGATACAGCGGCTCTCGTTCAGCCATCAGTGTTTCAAGTAGCTGCTGCGGGTTCTCATTTTGTAGCAGTGGCCGATGGGTACTATAACGGGTACGGTTCAGTTGCATTTCCACTGTGGCAGCCAGATAAATCACAGTCCCGCTTTTTCGTAACGCTTTGCGATTTTCTGCCAACAGAATGGTTCCACCACCAGTCGCCATCACTAGATTTCTTTTCGCAGTGAGATGTGAAATAATCTTCTGTTCGCGACGTCGGAATCCGGCTTCACCCTCAAGGTCAAAAATAGTTTGAATATCGACCCCCGTCGTCCGTTCCAGCTCCTGATCCGAGTCAAGAAAGTCCATGTGTAAAAAAGAGGCCAGTGCTTTACCCACAGTGGTTTTTCCGGCACCCATTGGGCCGATAATATATAGATTGGTCAAGGGTTTAACAGACAAAATGTGGTCTCCAGCAGAATTAAGAGTAGTCGGACAAGCTCTTATGTGGCTGTCCGGGAATAGGGTCCGATCAGTTTATAACCCCTGCACAACCGGCGCTTCTGCTATCTGTGGCGATCGTAGCGAGGGGTACATTTTGAAGCAACATTTCATGGTGAGGCGAATGCTCATTATAGGTATTAACTTAGGGGGTAAATCTCTCCAGAGCTGGTTTTCCCACGGCAGGATCTCTGTTCTCAGACAGCCTCCTAGATGGTATTGAGTGCCGGGTTAATTATTTTTGGAGTCAGAAAAATCAGTAGCTCAGTACGATGCTTGCTCGTTGTTTTCTTTCGAAACAAAGCACCAATCAGCGGGAGGTCGCCGAGTATGGGTATCTTCGATACACTAGTGCTCTCATCCTCGGAATAAATACCACCGATGACAACGGTCTCCCCATTATCCATCAATACCTGAGTAATAATCTGCTTGGTGTTAATGGAGCCTGTTTGGTTGGAGACAAAACTATCTTTGGTGATACGTACATCAATTACAATGCGATCATCTGGTGTAATTTGTGGGGTCACGGTAAGACCCAGCACGGCTTTTTTGGTCACTACCGAACCATTCCCGAGCACGCTGACGGTGAAGATCCGCTCCTCACCCTGTTCAATGTGGGCCTTTTTCTGGTCGGCGGTGATCAGCCGTGGGCTCGCGATAACCTTGCCTTTGCCTTCAGCCTCAAGAGCAGACAGCTCCAGTGATAACAGGTTGGCAAAACCCGGTCCCGCCTTTAATAGTGAAAAGGCAAAACTACCTGCCAGGTCGTTGTTGATTCCCGTCACCGGCAAGTTGACATTCATACCATTGTTGCCGGTATCAAAGTTAATCGGTGAATCATTGTTGGCGACTGATGTGGCGATCGAAGTGGCACCAGCGTTAGAACCACTGGTAATCACCTGACCAAGATTTGATTTACTGGATCCTGGCAATAGGGTATTTTTAGTAACACGTTGAAAACCTAAGCGCGTCCCGAGCACCCGGGAAAAGTCATCATTGGCTTCGACAATGCGGGTTTCAATCAATACTTGTCGCACCGGGCGGTCAAGTTTGGCAATCAACTTTCGGATTTCACGGATTTTCAGTGGCGTATCCTGAATCAGGATAGAGTTGGTTCGCTTATCAATGGTGACACTACCACGCTGTGACAGCAAGGTATTGCTTTCAGTCTGCACCTGACCTACGGAAACACCACCAAGCACTGAACCGGTGATGCCCGTGTCTACGGAGCGTACCGACTTCAACAACTTGGCGATATCCTTGGCTTTGGCATAGTTGATCTGGATTAACTCGGAAGACATCGGCTCGAGTTCAAGTACCTTCTTATTGGCTTCCAAAGCTGCCCGCTCCTTAGCGGCGATTTCCTTGGCTGGCGCGACCCACACGACATTGCCTTTTTTGCGCATGGCCAATCCTTTGGATTGCAAAATAATATCCAGGGCCTGGTCCCATGGCACATCTTGCAAGCGTAAGGTGAGATCACCTTTGACGGTATCTCCGGTAACAAAATTTAAGTCAGTAAAATCGGCGATTACCTGTAATGCAGCACGTACGCTGATCTTCTGAAAATTCAATGATAACTTTTCACCAGAATAACCAAATTTATCGACCTTCTTGACTTTCTTATTTTCTACAACCGGGGTGACGTGTAATGTAAAAACAGACCCAGCCTGGTAAGCGAGTTGACGATATTTACCGGCTGGGGGGATAATCATACGGGTACCGGAACGGCTGGAAAAACTATCGATCGTCTGTACCGGGGTTGCAAAATCAACGACATCTAGCCTTTTTTCAAGGCTTTTTGGTAAACCAGTACTGAGAAAATCAACAATAATTTCACCATCTTTTTCCTGAATATCAATACCGACGGCGGGATCGGAGAGTTTGACGATGATTTTACCGCCACCATCCCGACTACGTCTGAAGTCGATACTCTTTATAGTGTGTTTTCCAGGGTTTTCCGGTTTCGAAAAATGCCGAGAGGGTTTTTTCTCCGCCGCTTCACGAATTCGCAATGGCGAGGCAACGACAATGGTCATGCCATGCTCGTTTATTTGGGTTTTGTAGACCGCAGGCTGCAGCAGAGAAAGTACAACACGGGTTCGGTCACTGGTTTGGACCGCAGCAATATTCTCGACTACGCCAACCCCAATTTTCAGTAAATCTTTTGCCAGCATATTTTTGGTGGCAAAAAAATCGAAAGCTATTCGTGTCGGCTTACTGGTACTGAAAGTGCCAGGCCTGGAAGGCCGCTGCTTCATTCTTAGATCAATTTGGATGCGATCACCGGATAAAATGGTGTAGTTAATGTCGAGCAGCTCATTGCCTCCTGTACTAAGCTTGCCTTTTTTTGGGGTCGTTGAATTGACAGCAGCAACGGTAGCTATGGGTACGGAGGGTGGTACGGTAATTTTCTTGGATGTAGCAGCAACCGGCTGCCCAGCTACGGCAGCAACGGTGGTTGTGGGCACGGAGAGGGGAGCTGCTTTGTTCCTGGCTTGCGCGGCCGTAACTAACCGTTCAGCAATGCTTACGACAAGGCCTGAGTCAGAGCGCTTTATCGTAAGTCCGGCGGCTTGTTGCAAAAGTATATCAATCAGAACAGCTTTGCCGTTACTGGCAAGATAGGGAAAGACACCATTAACCGGCCCGTTTCCACCAATATCCAGTGCTTCTGAACCCAATGTGGTGTTTTGCAGTGCGATGCGAAAACGTCGTCCTTGATCTAGCCGGGTGGTTTTATAGGCCACTGCCTTGCCATCAATCTGTAGCTGGAGCATCGTTTGTTGTGGAGTATCGGCCCACTGTAGTTTGGTCAGTTCGCTACCTTCAGCGGCGCTAAGATAGAGCAAGAACGGTAACCACACGACAAATTGTAGACTGCGCGCTAAAAAACGCTGCAGTAATAACGGGCGGTCCGGGACACGCACCGCTGGGAATTTGGTTTGCTTAGTCATCATCCGGTCTCCAGGACGGGGTCTGCTTAGTTTAACAGGCTCAGCTGTGCTTTTCTGGTAATCCAGTTGTCATTGCTGTCCCGTATTTTTTCGATAATAGCAATTTTGTCTTCCTGGATTTTGGTGATAAGACCGGAATGTTTGCCGATATAGTTGCCTTGTGAGGCTCGATGTACCGTACCATCGGGTGCTTCGATCACCACCCAGGTGTTCTTGTTCTGAAATAGGGTCCCCACCATTTTAAGAGAGTCTAGAGGATATTGTTCCAGTATTTCGCGACGCCGTTCCGGATCCGGAACACTAGTAGATCTACGCCGCTTCCTGGGCTTTTGTTGGTAGATATTTTTTTTCGAGAACGGGTCCACCCTACCAGCGTTAGCGTACAGAAACGTGGCATGTGGCTTGATAATTGGTAATAGTTCGACCTGTGGTTTCCTGTCTTTATAGGCATTGGCAGTAAATTTGCGTAGATCATCCATGTTTTTGTCAACGCACCCGGATAAAATAAGAATCAATACGAATAGCGTTACGCGGATCATCACTAACCCCGACTTCTGCGGTTATTGTTATTGGTCGAACCAGCAGTTTTACCAAGATCATTGGTATCGAGATAATGATAGGTTCTGATTTCTGCGGTCATTAGTAGTTTTTTGGACGTGCCCTTGAGTGGGTTGATATCCAGGTTTCCTACGGTGACAATACGTGGCAGGGCCGCAAGGTCACTGACGAAATTGGCCAGCTGGTGATAAGTGCCGCGAACCTTGATTGTGATGGGCGCCACGGCATAAAAATCAAACAGACGTTTTTCACCGGGCTTAAATAACTCAAAATATAATCCACGACCAAGACCCGCCTGGGTGATATCAATCAGTAATTCAGGTATTTCAGTTTTGTCCGGAAGCTGCCTGAGCATGACCGCGAAGGTTTTCTTCATGGTTTGCATCTGTTTTTGGTAAACCGGCAAATCTAAAGACAGCTTCTTCTTGATTAGGTAAGATTGCCGTAGGTCTTTCTCGTGTCGTTGCACCTGCTGGTAATCGGTAATTTGATTCTTGATATCCAGCCAATAACCGGCAAATAAAATAAGGCTGGCGACAACTATGGCAGCGAAAATTTTAAAAGGCACCGGCCAAGATTCGATGTCATTTACATCCAGTTCCTGTAAATCCTGTAGTCGCATAGTAGTATCTCTGTTATTCAGCGTTGTGCCACAGCACCCGATGATGTATCGGGCTGTTTTTGCTGGGTTATTTTGATAGAGAATTGACTCAGCGAATTGCCACTACGGCGGGAGGCATTAATAACATTAAGTTTGGCATTTGAAAGCCAGCGGGAAGCCTCAAGTTGGTTCATCAGCGCTGAAATACGAGCATTGGACTGGGCATAGCCCTTGATGATCAGTTTATCACCATTCTTTTTGAGCCGGGTGAAATAGACGCCTTTAGGAAGCCTGCGTACCAATTCATCGAAAACATGAACGATACGCGTTCGGTCTCCCTGTAGTTGTTGAATAACATCCATGCGGTCAATGAGGGCTTGTTTCTGTTTGCGGATAGTACGAATTTCACCCAACTGTTTGTCCAGCTTCTTGATCTGCCCGGTCAAATAGTTGTTACGAGCCTGTTGCTGGGAAATGAGGCTGGATGTGTAGAAATGTCCATAGGCAACCGCTGCGGCGGCAGCAACCCAAAGCATGACGCTGATAATGAGAACATTGCGATGGAGTTTGCGACGCTGAATATCCCGCCATGGCAGCAGATTGATTTCTGGCAGTATCACTTTTTATGCCTCCGCATGGCAAGCCCGCAGGCAACCACCATGGCAGTGGCATCTTTGTTGATTCTCTCCGGATTTATACGTTTGGCCAGGGACATTGCTGAAAAGGGGTTAAAAATCTCGGTCGTCACACCGACCCGATCAGCGATAACCTTGTCAACACCGTGAATCATGGCACAACCGCCGGCAATCAGTACCTCATCGATACTATTGTATGGACTGGCCGAATAAAAAAACTGTAAGCCACGTGCTGCCTCCTGACTCATAGCGTCGACAAAAGGCAGAAGAATTTCTGATTGATAATTTTCCGGTAAGCCGCCGACTTTTTTGGCCAAACCGGCTTCATCATAGGACAGGCCGTAACGTCGTTGGATTTCTTCGGTCAAACGTTTGCCGCCAAAACTATGGTCTCTGGTATATACGGAATGATTGTTATGCAAGACATTGACATGTGTTGTTGTGGCGCCAAAGTCTATGATGGCTATTGTTCTTTCCTGGTTTTGGCGCACTCTACTACTGCCACTTTCAACAAAGGCACGGGCCACAGCATTGGCATCCACGTCAATGATAACGGGTGTTAGACCTGCCGCCTCAATAACTGCCACATAATCGTCAACAATTTCTTTGCGACATGCCGTGATGACCACATCATCTTCATTCGGATTATCTAGCGAAGGACCAAGTACCACATAATCCATATTGACCTCATCGAGCGGATACGGAATATAATGCTCAGCCTCAATTTCAACTTGGCTGGACAACTCATCATCTTTCAGGTTGGATGGCATGGTAAGGGTTTTGGTGATGACATGAGATGCGGAGACCGCTACAGCAACATCCCGGCTTTTGGATCGGGATTGCTTAAAAGCGGCCCGGATTGATTGAACCACTTGGTCAACATCACTGATGGCATTTTCCGTCATCGCATTCGGTTGTAGTGCATGTACGGCAAAATGTTCGACCCGATAGTGATCGCCACTACGCGATAGCTCCACCAATTTGGTGGCAACGGAGCTGATGTCAATGCCGATCAGAGGTTGATATGCTTTTTTGAATAAAGACAATATATTCTATATTCCCGACAGTTAGAGACCATACATTGTAGAATGGATGAATGAACAGAACCCGTACAACTATAGTCCAGAATGTTAAGAAAAAACAGTCCTGTACGGCTAGGAGGCTGTCCGAGAATAGAAGTCGTAGCGAGGGGAAGCGGATTTGAGGTCGATTTTTTCATGATTTGAGGAGAATGCTGGTTGTATTTAAC